>JBKPNB010000080.1:0-14913 GCA_046732395.1 Actinomycetota bacterium
GATCGAGGGGCTCCAGTACTTCACCGAGGCCTACGTGGCGAGCACGGTCGCGGCCCCCGGGGCCGGTGGGCAGGCCGCCGACGCCACAAACAACCTCGGCTATCCCCAGAACTCGACGCTGTTCTTCCCGGTGCTGCTCTACCAGCAGGGGTTCCGCTACTTCAACATGGGCTACGCGTCGGCGATGGCCGTGCTCCTGCTGGTCGTCTCGCTGGCGGTGACGGTGGTGATCCTGCGGCGCTCGGGGCGCTTCGTCCACTACGCCAGCGGGCTCAGGTAACGCGGTGGAGGCCGCCGGTCACACCCTCGCCCCGCCGAAGCTCGTGCCGCGCCGACCGCCGTGGTCGGTGCGGCGCAAGCGCCTTCTGATCGCGATCGCCGACCACAGCATCCTGATCGCGCTCGCGATCGCGTTCCTCGCGCCGTTCGTGTTCATGGTCCTGACCGGATTGATGACCAACCACCAGGCGCTCTCGACGAACCTCTGGCCGCAACCGTTCCGTGCCAGCAACTTCTCCCACGTCTTCGACGTCGCCCCGATCCTCCGCTACGGGCTCAACTCGTTCCTCTACGCGGGGCTGGCGACGCTTGGGGTGATCCTCTCCAGCGTCCCGGTCGCCTACGCGCTCTCGCGGCTTCGCTGGAAGGGGCGGGACCTGGTCTTCATCCTCGTCCTCGGGACGATGATGCTGCCGCCGCAGGTCACCGTGGTCCCGCTGTACGTGCTGTTCAGCAAGCTGCACCTGGTCGGGACGCTGGTCCCGGTGATCGCCCCGAACTGGTTCGGCGACGCGTTCTCGATCTTCCTCCTGCGCCAGTTCTTTCTCACCATCCCCGAGGAGTACGCCGACGCCGCGCGCGTCGACGGCTGCGGCGAGCTGCGGGTTATGGTGTTCGTGATCGCCCGGTTGGCGAAGCCCGCGATCGCCGCCGTCGCGCTGTTCAGCTTCCTCTACTGCTGGAACGATTTCTTCGGGCCGCTGCTGTACACCGGCGAGAACCCGGCCCACTGGACGCTGTCGGTCGGGCTCTCGCAGTTCCGCACCCTGCACCAGGTGCAGTGGAACCTGACGATGGCGGCGACGCTGCTGTTCATGGCGCCGGTGATCGCGCTCTTCTTCGCCGCCCAGCGGGCATTCGTCGAGGGCGTGACGTTGACGGGGGTCAAGGGATGAGCGCGCTCAAGGTGGCCGTGATCGGCGGCGGGTCGACCTACACGCCCGAGCTCGTCTCCGGCCTCGGTCGCGAGCGCGAGCGGCTCGAGATCGCCGAGCTCTCGCTCTGCGACATCGACCGCGAGCGCCGCGAGGTGGTCGGCGGGCTCGCCGCGCGGATGCTGGAGGCCCAGGGGTTCGCCGGCCGGCTCGTCCTCACCGGGGACCTCGACCGTGCCCTCGAGGGCGCCGACGCCGTCCTGATCCAGATCCGCGTCGGCGGCCAGGAGGCGCGGCTCGGCGACGAGACTGTGCCGCTTGCCTGCGGGTGCATCGGCCAGGAGACGACCGGCGCCGGCGGGTTCGCGAAGGCGATGCGGACCGTGCCCGCGGTGCTCGAGATCGGCGCACGGGCGCGCGAACGGGCCGTCCCGGACGCGTGGATCGTCGACTTCACCAACCCGGTGGGGATCGTCACCCGGGCCCTGCTCGACGCCGGGCACCGGGCGATCGGCCTCTGCAACGTGGCGATCACCTTCCAGCGCCGGTTCGCCGCGTACCTCGATGCGGCGCCGGAGCGCGTGCTCGTCGACCAGGTGGGGCTCAACCACCTGACCTGGATCCGCGCCGTCCACCTCGACGGTCGCGACGTCCTCCCCGATCTCCTCGCCGAGCACGGCGAGGAGATCGCGGCCGGGCTCGAGCTCCCGCTGCGCCTGCTCGAGGACCTCGGCGCCGTCCCCTCCTACTACCTGCGTTACTTCTACGCCCACGACGAGGTCCTCGCCGAGCAGCGCGAGGGCGTGCCCCGAGCCGAGGCGGTGGCCGAGATCGAGCGGCGGCTACTCGAGCTCTACCGCGACCCCGCGCTGTTCGAGAAGCCGCGCCTCCTCGAGCAGCGGGGCGGCGCGTACTACTCCGAGGCCGCGACGGCGCTCCTCGCCTCGCTCGTCGCCGACACCGGCGATATCCATGAGGTCGACGTCCGCAACGACGGCACGATCGCCGGCCTCGCCGCCGACGACGTGGTCGAGGTCCCGGCCCGGATCGGGCGCGACGGGGCGGACCCGATCCTCCAGCGGCCGCTGGCCCCGGAGCTCCTCGGCCTCGTCCAGCACGTCGCCGCCTACGAGCGCCTCACCGCCGAGGCGGCCCGCAGCCGCGACCCGGTGACCGCCCGCCGGGCGCTCCTCGCGCACCCGCTTGTCGGCCAGTACGGCCGCGCCGCCGAGCTGCTCGAGCGGCTTGCGAGGGCCGAGGCCTCCGGCACACCGCTGCCGGTGGCCGAGGAGGCGTGGCGATGACGGCGGACCGTGTCGCGCTCGCCGTCGACGGCGGCAACTCGAAGACCGATCTGGCGCTGGTGCGCGCCGACGGCGCCGTCCTGTCGGTGGTGCGCGGCTCGCGGAGCACGCCGCACCGCCTCGGCCTGAACGGCTCGGTCGACGTCCTCCAGGCCCTGCTCGAGGACGCGGCGCGCGAGGCGGGGCTCGGCCTCGGCGACGGCCCGGTCGCCGAGCGCGCCGAGGTCCTCCTCGCCGGCGCCGACCTGCCGGACGAGGAGCAAGCGCTCCAGGAGGCGATCGCGGGCCGCGGCTGGGCGCGGCGGGTGACCGTCGCCAACGACACCTTCGCCGTCCTGCGGGCCGGCACGGACGAGGGCTGGGGCGTGGCGATCGTCTGCGGCGCCGGGATCAACTGCGTCGGCCGCGACCGCCGCGGTCGGGTGGTCCGGTTCCCCGCCCTGGGCGCGATCACCGGCGACTGGGGAGGCGGCGAGGAGATCGGCCTCGCCGGCCTCGGTGCCGCCGCTCGCAGCGCCGACGGCCGCGGGGCGCGGACGAGCCTCGAGCGCGAGGTTCCGGCGCACTTCGGCCTCCGGACCCCGCTCGAGGTGGCGGAGGCGATCCATCTGAAGCGGATCCCCTATCAGCGCGTGATCGAGCTGGCCCCGGTCGTTCTCGCCGCCGCCGACACCGATCCGGTGGCGGGCGAGATCGTCGGCCGGGCGCGGGACGAGATCGTCGCGCTCGCCAGGGTCGCGATCACCAAGCTCGACCTCATCGACGAGCCGGTCGAGGTCCTGCTCGGGGGCGGGCTCCTGCGCGCCGACGGCGGCCGGCTCGCCTCGAGCGCCTCCGAGCAGCTGCGCGCGATCGCCCCCCGTGCGCGGGTCCGGCTCGTCGACTCGCCGCCGATCGTCGGCGCCGCGCTCCTCGCCCTCGACGGACTTGGCTCCGACCCCGAGGCCAAGGCCCGGCTGCGCGACGACCTCGCCGCCCGAGTCGGACCGCTGGAGGACGGCGCCGATGGCTGAGATCCGCTTCGACCACGCGAGCCTCGTCTACCCAGGGGCCGAGGAGGCCGCCGTCCACGATCTCGACCTCACCGTCGCCTCCGGCGAGCTGATGGTGTTCGTCGGCCCGTCGGGGTCGGGGAAGACGACCGCGTTGCGGATGCTCGCCGGGCTCGAGGAGGTGACCGCGGGCGCGATCCTCGTCGACGACGAGGACGTGACAGACCTCCAGCCCAAGGATCGTGACGTGGCGATGGTGTTCCAGAACTACGCGCTCTATCCGTACCTCGACGTGGCGGCGAACATCGCCTTCCCGCTGAAGATGGCGCGGGTGCCGAAGGCCGAGCGCCAGCGCCGCGTCCGCGAGGCGGCGGAGGTCCTCGAGCTGACCGACTATCTCGATCGCCGTCCGGCGCAGCTCTCCGGGGGCCAGCGCCAGCGGGTGGCAATGGGGCGGGCGATCGTTCGCGAGCCGAAGGCATTCCTGATGGACGAGCCGCTCTCGAACCTCGACGCCAAGCTGCGGGTCCAGATGCGCGGCGAGATCGCCTCGCTCCAGGCGCGGCTTGGGGTGACGACGGTCTACGTCACCCACGACCAGGTGGAGGCGATGACGATGGGGCACCGGGTCGCGGTCCTGAGCGGCGGCCGGCTGATGCAGGTCGGGACCCCGCGCGAGCTCTACGACGGCCCGGCGAACACGTTCGTCGCCGCGTTCATCGGCTCGCCGGCGATGAACCTGCTGACGGTCCCGCTCACCAAGGGCGAAGTCGTCCTCAACGGGGTCACGGTCGACCTCGGCGAGACGGCGGCGGCCGCGGCGGCCGGCCTCGGCGACGTCGTCCTCGGGCTCCGCCCCGAGGCGGTCGAGCTCGCGAGCGAGGGTCTGCCGGCGCGGGTCGAGCTGGTCGAGGAGCTCGGTGCCGACGCCTACGCACGCTGCCTCTGCGAGCTGCCCGACGGCGCGAAGCGGCTCACCGTCCGGGTCGATCCCTGGCGGGCGCCGGATCGCGACGAGCGGGTGATGCTCCGGCCGCGCACGGGCGAGGCGCACGCCTTCCGCACCGACACCGGCGAGAGGCTGGGCCGCTGATGGCGGTCGCCTCTCGCAGTTCGGCGACCCCGCCCCTCCTCCGCCACCTCAACGAGCGGACGGTGCTCGAGACCGTCCGCGAGCGGGCGCCGATCTCGCGAGCCGAGATCTCGCGCAGCGCAGGGATCTCGAAGCCGACCGTCTCGGCAGCGCTCCAGTCGCTGCTCGGCGCCGGGCTCGTCCGCGAGGCCGAGTCGGTCGACGGCCTCCGCTATGGCGCGACCTTCTTCGAGGCGGTCCCCGACGCCGCGCTCGCGCTCGGGCTCGACCTCGGCGCCCGCTTCTTCCGCGGCGCGGTCTGCGACCTCTCGGGGGCGGTGCTCGCGCGCCAGGACGTCGAGCTCGCCCGCGCGCAGGTGCCCGCCGTGCTCGACCTCGCCGGCGAGCTCCGCCGCCGGCTCGTCGCCGGCACCGCGACCGCGGTTGGCGCCGTCCATGGCGTCGTCGTCGGCGTCCCCGGCGTCGTCACCGCCGGCGGCGACGAGATCCACTTCGCCGAGAACGTCCACGGCCTCGAGGGGATGAGGGTCCGAGCCGACCTCGAGGCGCGCCTCGGCCTGGCGGTGACGGTCGAGAACGACGTCAACCTGGCGGCGCTCGGCGAGCAGTGGCGCGGCGTCGCGCGCGGAGTCGACGACTTCGTCTTCCTCTCGATCGGTACCGGCCTCGGGGCCGGCATCGTCCTCGGCGGCGAGCTCCACCGCGGCCACCACGGAGCGGCGGGCGAGGTCGACTGGGCACTCGGGGCTGGGCTCGAGCGCGAGTCCGATCCCTGCGCCGGCGCGCTCTCGGCGTTCGCGGCCCGGCTCGCGGCCGACGGTGCGGGACCGACCGAGCTCCGGCCCCCGTTCGACGCCCGCTCGGTGTTCGCCGCCGCCCGCGGTGACGACCCCGTGGCGCGCGACGTCGTCGCCGAGGAGGCACGGCGGATCGCCCTTCACATCGCGCCGATCGCGGCGGTGGCCGACGTCGAGCTTGTCGTCCTCGGCGGCGGAATCGGGGTCAACGGCGACCTTCTGCTGGCCCCGGTGCGCGAGCACCTCGCCCGCTCGCTGCCCTATCCGCCCCGGATCGAGGCATCGAGCCTCGGCGACGCGGCGGTCCTCAGCGGGGCCCTCGCCGTCGGCCGCGACGCCGCGCTCGACGGAGTATTCGAGAACCGAGAGCGATCGTGACCTTCGAGCGTTAGGGCGACGAATAGCGTTGGGTCGCCCATCGTTCTGATCGAAAACGCCACCCGCCACCCCGGACCTGGAACAGCTGGGTGGGGCGGTCCGCCCCCGGCGGTTGGCGACGTTTTGCACCCATACGGTGTCAAACGTCGCCAACCGACGATCCGTCCGCCATTCGACACCCATGCGCTGTTCAACGGCGCCCGAGTGTCCGGTCCCCACCGCCCTCATCGATTATCGGGAGCTTCTCGCTATGCCGAGCGGCGGCGCAGGGCCTCGATGTCGAGCACCGTGATCCGCCGCCGCTCGGTCACCACCCAGCCGACCTTGCGGAGGGTCTGGAGGGCCTTGCTGACCGCCTCCCGCGAGCCGCCCACCCACCCCGCGAGCTCCTCCTGGGAGAGCGGCAGGTTGATCCGCAGCCCGCCCCCGACGGGCTCGCCGTAGCGCTCGGCGAGCTCGACGAGCCGCGCGGAGACCCGCCCGACGGTGTCGTGGGCGGCGTACTCGACCCGCTTGCGGTCGGCGTCGCGCAGCCGGCGGCTCAGCATCTGGAGCAGCTGCAGCGCGACGTCCGGGTTGGCGACGAGGAACGAGCGGAAGTCCCGGGCGGCGACCGCGAGCGCCTCGACCGGCTCGACCGCCTCGACCGTCGCCGACCGCGGCTCGCCGTCGATCGCCGAGAGCTCGCCGAGCATGTCGCCCGGTCCGCGGAAGGCCAAGACCACCTCCCGCCCCTCCTCGGTCACGGTCGAGACCTTGACCCGGCCGGCGAGCAGGATCACCACTCGGTCGGAGCTCCCGCCCTCGTGGAAGATCGCCTGGCCGCGCCGGAACCGCCGCTTGACGCCGCGCTCGTGGAGCGACGCGAGCTGCGAGCGATCGAGCGTCCCCAGGAAGCCGATCGCCGGGTCGTCGTCGGGCCAGCCTGACACGAGGGCGAGCCTAGCTTCGAACGTGCATTTCTTCACGTTCGCTATGTGGCCGACGGCGTGGAACGCGGACGGCGCAGACGCGAGCCTTCGCGGTCGAGAACGCAAACCCGGACTGGAGGACAAGGATGGCGACGACGGAAGCGAAGCCCGCGGCCCCCACGGAGAACGGCAGTCAGCTGGAGGAGGCGATGCGCGGCCCGGTGATCCGGCCCGACGATTCCGGCTACGACGATGCCCGCAAGCTCTTCAACGCGATGATCGACAGGCGGCCGGCACTGATCGCCCGCTGCCGCGACGCGGCCGACGTCATCGCCGCCGTGAACCACGCCCGAGCGGAGGGTCTGACGCTCGCGATCCGCGGCGGCGGTCACAACGGCGCCGGCCTCGGCGGCGTCGACGACGGCCTCGTCGTCGACCTCTCGCCGATGAGGGGGATCCGGGTCGATCCCGGCGCGCGCACCGTCCGCGTCCAGGGCGGCTGCACCTGGGGCGACGTCGACCACGCGACGCACGCCTTCGGCCTCGCCACTCCGAGCGGGATCATCTCCACCACCGGCGTCGGCGGCCTCACCCTCGGCGGCGGCGTCGGCCACCTCACCCGCCGGCACGGGCTGTCGATCGACAACCTGCTCGAGGCCGACGTCGTCCTTGCCGACGGCAGCCTGGTCCGCGCCGCCGAGGACTCCAATCCCGATCTCTACTGGGCGATTCGCGGCGGCGGCGGCAACTTCGGCGTCGTCACCTCGTTCCTGTTCCGCCTCCACCCGGTGGCGATCGTCAACGCCGGCCCGACCCTCTGGCCGCTGGAGAGGACGGGCGACGTGCTGCGCTGGTACCGCGAGTTCCTGCCGAGCGCGCCCGACGAGCTGAACGGCTTCTTCGCCTTCCTCACGGTGCCGCCGGCGGATCCGTTCCCTCCCGAGCTCCACATGGAGAAGATGTGCGGGGTCGTCTGGTGCCACACGGGCTCGGAGGCCGAGGCGACCGAGGCGCTCGCGCCGGCGCGTGAGCTCGAGCCGGCGCTCTACGGCGTCCAGCCGATGCCTTATCCGGCGCTCCAGTCGGCCTTCGACGCCCTCTATTCGGCCGGGGACCAGTGGTACTGGCGGGCCGACCTCGTCAACGAGATCCCCGACGAGGCGGTCGAGCGGCACATCGAGCACGGCGCGAGGCTGCCGACGATGCAGTCGACGATGCACCTGTATCCGATCGACGGCGCCGCGGGGCGGGTCGGCAACGACGAGACTCCGTGGGCCTACCGCGACGCCAGGTGGACCCAGGTGATCGTCGGCGTCGACCCGGATCCGGCCAGGGCCGAGGAGATCAGGACCTGGACCGTCGACTACTGGGAGGCGCTCCACCCCCACTCCGCCGGCGGCTCGTACGTGAACATGCTCGGCGAGGGCGAGGGCCGGGACCGGGTGCGCGCCACCTACGGCTCCAACTACGAGCGGCTGGCCGAGATCAAGGGTCGCTACGACCCCGACAACCTGTTTCGCACGAACCAGAACGTCGAGCCGGCGAAACCGTGAGAGGGTAGGCGCGAGCACCGTGAAGCGCGCGCTCTACATCTCCTCGCCGATCGGCCTCGGGCACGCGCAGCGCGACGTCGCGATTGCGAAGGAGCTGCGCGCGCTCGAGCCGGACCTCGAGATCGACTGGCTCGCGCAGGACCCGGTCACCCGCGTCCTCGAGGGCGAGGGCGAGCGCATCCACCCCGCCTCCGAGCACCTGGCCTCCGAGTCGGGGCATTTCGAGTCCGAGTCGGCCGAGCACGACCTCCACTGCTTCCAGACCTGGCGGCGGATGGACGAGATCCTGGTCGCCAACTTCATGGTCCTCCACGATGTCGTCAGCGAGGAGGGCTACGACCTCTGGATCGCCGACGAGGGGTGGGAGGTCGACTACTACCTCCACGAGCACCCGGAGCTGAAGACGGCGAACTACGCGTGGATAACCGACTTCGTCGGATTCCTTCCGATGCCCGACGGCGGCGAGCGCGAGGCGTTCCTGACCGCCGACTACAACGCCGAGATGGTCGAGCACATCGACCACCATCCCGGTGTCCGCGACCGGGCGATCTTCGTCGGCAACCCCGACGACATCATCGACGAGCGGCTGGGGCCCGACCTGCCGATGATCCGCGACTGGACCGAGCAGCACTACGACTTCTCTGGCTACGTGTCGGGCTTCGATCCGGCCGAGTTCGGCGACCGCCAGGCCCTCCGCGCCGAGCTCGGCTACGGCCCCGACGAGAGGGTCTGCATCGTCACCGTCGGCGGCTCGGGGGTCGGCGAGGACCTCCTGCGGCGAGTGATCGCCGCCCACCCGGCGGCCAAGCGAGCCGTCCCCGAGCTGCGGATGATCGTCGTCGCCGGCCCGCGGATCGACCCCGATTCGCTCCCCTACCTCGACGGCCTCGAGGTCCGTCCCTACGTCCACAACCTCTACCGCCACCTCGCCGCCTGTGACCTCGCAGTCGCCCAGGGCGGTTTGACTACGGCGATGGAGCTGACCTCGAACCGGCGGCCGTTCATCTATTTCCCGCTCAAGCACCACTTCGAGCAGAACTTCCATGTCCACCACCGCCTCCAGCGCTATGGCGCGGGCCGCCGGATGGACTTCGATGACTCGCCCCCAGATGCGATCGCCGCGGCGATCGCCGAGGAGATCGGGCGCGACGTCGACTACCGACAGGTCGAGTCCGACGGCGCCCGTCGGGCCGCCGAGCGGCTGGCCGACATGCTCCGATGACCGAGCAGTCCCGGGCCCGCTACCCGGACTCCGAGGGCTACGTCGAGCGCGACGGGATTCGCGTCTTCTACGAGCGCTACGGGGAGGGCGAGCCCTGCGTCTTCTTCCTCCCCAGCTGGTCGATCGTCCACTCCCGCTGCTGGAAGGGGCAGATCCCGTATTTCGCGCGCCACTTCCGGGTCCTGTGCTGCGACCCGCGCGGCAACGGCCGCTCCGACCGCCCCCGCGACCCGAACGCGTACCGCGAGGAGGAATTCGCGGCCGACGCCCTGGCGGTGATGGACGCCACCGGGACCGAGCGCGCGGTGCTCGTGTCGCTGTCGCGGGGCGTCGAGCGGTCGATGCTGCTCGCCGCCGCCAACCCCGAGCGTGTGGCGGGGATGGTGGTGATCGCGCCCGCGGTGCCGCTCGCGCCGGCCGCCCCGCGGGCATCCGCCGCCGCGATGTTCGAGCGGCCGCTCCCCTCGTACGACGGCTGGGACAAATGGAACGCCAACTACTGGCGCCAGGACTACCGCGGATTCGTCGAATTCTTCTTCGACCAGATCTTCACCGAGCCGCACTCCACCAAGCAGTGGGACGACGCGACCGGCTGGGGGCTGGAGACCGATCCGGAGACGATGATCGCCACCCAACTGGCGCCGCGGCTCGGCGACGAGGCCGCTGTGGCCGCGCTGCTGGAGCGAATCGAGTGCCCGATGCTCGTCATCCACGGCACCGACGACGCCGTCCGCCCCTACGCCTCCGGCGCCGCGTTCGCGAGGCTCGCCGGGGCGCCGCTCGTGAGCCTCGAGGGCTCCGGCCACACGCCGCAGGCACGGATCCCGGTCAAGATCAACCTCCTGATCCGCGAGTTCGTCGAGTCGGTGCGCGCCGCCGAGCCGGCCGCCGCCGCACTCGCCGGCTGATGCGGGCCCGCTATCCGGACGAGACCGGATTCATCGAGCGCGACGGCGTCCGGATCGGCTACGAGGTCTACGGCGACGGCGACCCGACGATCCTCTTCATGCCGACCTGGTCGATCCTCCACTCCCGCGAGTGGAAGGGGCAGATCCCCTATCTCGCCCGCCACTACCGCGTCGTCGCCTTCGACGGGCGCGGCAACGGCCGCTCCGACCGCCCGCGCGGCGTCGCCGCCTACCTCGAGCGCGAATTCGCCGCCGACGCACGAGCGGTGATGGACGCCACCGAGACCGAGCGCGCGGTACTGGTCTGCGACTCGTGCGGCGCCCTGTGGACGACCCTCGTGGCGGCCGACCACCCGGACCGCGCGATCGCCGCCGTCTACATCGGGCCGGCCGTCCCGCTCGCGCCCGGGCATCCCGAGCGGGCGATCATCGAGCGATTCGAGGAGGAGCTCGACACCGACGAGGGCTGGGCGAAGTACAACCGCCACTACTTCAAGCGCGACTACGCGGGGTTCGTCGAGTTCTTCTTCGCCAAGCTCTTCAACGACCCGCACTCGACCAAGCAGATCGAGGACTCGATCGGATGGGCGCTGGAGACGGATCCCCAGACCCTCGCCGACGCGACCTCGGCGCTGAGCCTCTGCGGCGTCGAGCGATTCGCCGACACCTGCGCCCGGGTCCGCTGCCCGGTGCTCGTCCTCCATGGCGACGAGGACCTGATCCGCCCGCACGCGCAGGGAGAGGCGCTGGCGCACGCCACCGGCGGGCGGCTCGTCACCTTCGAGGGGTGCGGGCATGCCCCGCACGCCCGCTACCCGGTGAAGGTGAACCTCCTGATTCGCGAGTTCGTCGAGTCGGTGCGGGCCGGCGAGCCCGCGGCGGCAGCGCTCGCACGACGCTGACCGCGCCCCGCCGGCGCACGGGTAATGTGCCCGGACTACGACGATGGGCATGCGCGCTGCGCTGTTTGGTGGGTAGTCCGGTCGCCCGCTTCTGCTACGGGCACTGGCCGCCGTCCTCGCTCTCGTCCTCGCCGTCGCTATGGCGTGGTCGTCGTCGGCCTTCGCCGCTCCGTCACGGGATCAGGCGCCGGGCTGCGATCCGATCGATCGCTCGCTCTGCCTGCTCCCCTGGCCGAACGACTTCTTCACCCGGCCGGATCCGGCGACGGCGACCGGGCTTCGCCTCGACATCGACCAGTCGGAGACTCCGCAGAACGCGGCCGGGACGCCGATCGACCCGACCGACTGGGACCGGCTCGACGGGTTCAGCCCGGGTTCGACGATCGTCACGCACGTGCCTGGGATGGACAACCCGCGGGCGTTCGCGAACACCCATCCGCCGACCAACATCGACATCGCGCGGAGCCTCGACCGCGATTCGCCGATCGTCGTCGTCGATGCGACCACGGGCCGGCGCTGGACGGTCTGGGCCGAGCTCGATCGCTCGGTCGACCTGGACGGCAACCCGCCCCCGCCGGACCAGACGGCCCTACTGATCCATCCTGCGAAGAACCTCACCGAGGGCGACCGCTACATCGTCGCGCTGCGCGACCTGAAGGACGCGAACGGCGACAGGTTGACGCCGCAGCCGGCGTTCGCGGACCTCGCGTTCGGGCATGGCAAGCCCTCCGCGCGGCAGCTCTACTACCGCCAGCACATCTTCCCGAGGCTCCAGCACGCCAAGGTCAAGCGCAAGTCGCTCGACCTCGCGTGGGACTTCACCGTCGCCAGCCGCCAGAGCCTCACCGGGACGAGCCTGTTCATGCGAGACGACGCGCTCGCGAAGCTCGGCGACACGACGCCGGGCGACGGCGTCGTCCAGGGGCAAGCGCCGCAGTTCGTGATCGACACCTGCAGCGTGGCAGTCAGCCCGCCGCCGCCCGGATGTACGACCACGAGCACGCTCGACGCCCGCGTCTACGCGCACGTCGAGGGCCACTTCACCGTCCCCTGCTACCTGAACCAGGCCGGGTGTCCGCCGGGCTCGACCTTCCAGTACTCGGGCCCGAACGCGACCTTGCCGACGCCGATCCCGGGCAACACGATGCAGGCCAACTTCCAGTGCAACATCCCGATCGGCGCGAAGGACGGCCAGACGTACCAGCCGGTGCTGAACGGGCACGGGTTGTTCGGCGCCGCCAGTCAGGTGAACAGCGATTCGCTCTACGCGCTCGGGAGCTTCCGCCTGATGGCGTGCGCGACCGATGAGATCGGGATGGCCCAGGAGGACATCCCGAACGCGGCCGCGGCACTATCCGACCTCTCGAACTTTCCCTCGATCCCGGCTCGTCTGCAACAGGGGCTGGTCAACTTCATCTACCTCGGGCGCGAGCTGATCAACTCGGGCGGGTTCTGCTCGAGCGACGTCTTCCGGGTCAACGGCAGCTGCGTGATCGACACCTCGCACCTGTTCTGCGACGGGGGCAGCCAGGGCGCGATTTTCGGCGGCGCGCTGACCGCGATCGACCCCGACTTCACCCGGTCGGCGCTGAACGTCGCGGGGATGGACTATGCGCTGCTCCTGACCAGAAGCAGCGACTTCCCCCCGTTCGCGCAGATCCTCTACCGCGCCTACGCCAACCCGCTCGACCGGGCGTTGCTGTACTCGTTCGACCAGGCCCTGTGGGATCACGGCGAGCTCGACGGCTACGCGGAGCACCTGACCAGCAACCCGCTGCCGCGGACCCCTCGGCACAAGGTCCTGATGACGGTCGCCTTCGGGGACCACCAGGTGACCAATTGGGCGAGCGAGATCGAAGCGCGGACGATCGGCGCGCGGCTGCGCGAGCCGGTGCTCGACCCCGGCCGCTACCCCGGGCCCACCCCGTACTGGGGCATCCCCCGGATCCACTCATCCCGTTCGCGGGCCGGGCCGCGATGGTCGTCGGCGATCTCGGGCCGCTC
Source organism: Actinomycetota bacterium (assembly GCA_046732395.1). Lineage (GTDB taxonomy): Bacteria > Actinomycetota > Thermoleophilia > Solirubrobacterales > 70-9 > JAWVFM01. The sequence goes on from JBKPNB010000080.1 coordinate 13,219, forward strand.
CGTCCCTGCCCGAACGACGGCGTCACCCCGTGCGAGGGCTCGTTCGCCGGGACGCCGCCGCCGCCGCTCGACAACAATGCCAACACCGAGGGCGTCGATCCGCACGGCCCCGACTGGGCGCAGTCGCCCGAGGGCGAGGCCGCGGTCGGCCGGTGGCTGCAGCCGGACGGGTTCCTGCCCGCGATCTGCGACGGTCACCCGTGCTACATGGCCGAGTGGAACGGGCCCTGAACCGCTCAGTCGAGCGGTTCACCCAACCGCAGGCCGAAGCGCTCGAGCAGCCCCGGGATGCTTGCGGGTCCTGGCGCTCGCTTGCCCGCGAGCAGGTCCTCGACGACGCCCAGGCCGCCGAGCTCATGTGCCGGCTCGTGACCACGGCGGGGCGCCGCTCCGAAGGCGCATAGCCTTCGGCCCGTGGCAGCCCCGGGCGAGCTCGGCATCGACGGCTTCGACTATCGGACGATCGAGGTCGGGCCGACGCGGTATGTCCCCGGGGTCGCGGGGCACGGCCCGCCGGTCCTCCTCCTGCACGGGTTCCCGGAGACGCACTACTGCTGGCACCGGGTGGCGCCCGCCCTCGCCGAGCGTCGGACGGTCGTCGTCTGCGACCTGAAGGGCTACGGCGAGAGCCGCTCGGCGCCGGGCGGGCCGCTCGGCGAGGGCTACAGCAAGCGCGAGATGGCCGCCGAGCTCGTCGAAGTGATGGGCCGGCTCGGCTTCGAGCGCTTCGCGGTCGTCGGCCACGACCGCGGCGCTCGGGCCGCCTACCGGATCGCGCTCGACGTCCCCGAGGCGGTCGAGCGGCTCTGCGTCCTCAACATCCTCCCCACCGTCGACCAGTTCGAGCGGATGGGGGGCGAGGCGGCGATCGACTACTGGCCGTTCACGTTTCTGGCTCAGCCGGCGCCGTTCGCGGAGCGGCTCGTCGGCGCCAGTGCCGAGTACTTCCTGGGCCACACGCTCGACTCGTTCGCGGGCGACCCGGCGGCGCTGACGCCCGAGGCCAGGGAGCGCTACCGACGGGCGTTCACCCCGGAGACAATCGCGGCGATCTGCGCCGAGTACCGCGCCGCCTTCCACATCGACCGGCCGATGGACGCTGGCGATCGCAAGATCGGACAGCGGATCCAATGCCCGGTGCTCGTCCTCTGGGGCGCCTCGGAGGGGGCGCTTTCGGAGGGTTCGATCTCCAAGGGCCCGCTATTCGTCTGGCGGCGCTGGGCCGAGGAGCTCGAGGGCGGGCCGGTGCGCTCCGGGCACTTCATCCCCGAGGAGGCCCCCGAGGAGCTGCTCGCCTCGCTCGCGCGCTTCCTCTGAGCCGGCCGCTTCGGTCACGCGGCCCTCGCCGCCCGCGATGGCGGAGAACCGAACGGCGATGGGCGGTTAGCCGCATCGTCCGCCCGGGGACATTGATCGATGATGCAAGTGATGCCGACTTCGGTGCTGATCGTCGACGACAACGCGCGGTTCCGCGCCCGGGCGCGACGGTGGCTCGAGGCCGGCGGCTTCGACGTGGTCGCCGAGGCGGCCGACGGTGCGTCCGCGCTCGACGCCGTCCGCCAGCACCGGCCGAACGTCGTCCTCCTCGACGTCGGGCTTCCCGATACGAGCGGTCTGTCGGTGGCGGACCGACTCGCCCAGGAGCGCGATTCGCCGGTCGTCGTCCTCACCTCCACGCACGACGCTGCCGACTAC
>JBKPNB010000081.1:0-5673 GCA_046732395.1 Actinomycetota bacterium
CCTCGAGCCGGCGGAATCCCTCGTCGACCGTGAACCGATCGAGCCCCTCGAGCCCGCGCCGGATCACGGGGTGATCGAGCGGATAACCGCGAAGGTGGAGCGCGATCAGCGAGTACACCCAGGGGGGTTGGATCCCGCCCCACGAGCCGTCGGCCTCCTGGCGGCGCACGATCCAGCGCTCGGCGCGCGCCAGCGCCGCCTCGCGCAGGGCACGGGGCGGCCGGCGCTCGTAGAGGTGGAGGAGGCGGTCGAGGCCGACCAGCGCCCGCCCGCGAGCCGAGGCGGGGGAGGGGCGCGACCACGGCCGGGGGCCGCGGAGCTCGTCGATCGTCAGTGGCAGCGGTCGCCGCGGGCGGTGGGCGCGAACGATCGCCAGGGCGACGATCGTCTGCCGCGCCCAACAGGCGAAGTCGTAGATGTTGAGCGGGACCCAGTGGGGGAGGAGCATCAGCTCCGGCGGCAGCGCCGGGACCCGCTCCCACGGCCAGAGCCCGAACAGCGCGAGCCAGATGTGCGTGAAGACCCGGGCGCGCTCGACACCGCCGGCGCCGCGGACGAACCCCGCCGCCGCCGCCATGTGGTCGGCGCCCGGTCGGTCGCCGGCGAGGCGGAGGGCGACGTAGGCCTCGACCGTCGTCGAGAGATCGGCGGGGCCGCCGGCGAAGTTGGCCCAGGTGCCGTCGTCGCGCTGCTGGGAGCGGATCCAGGCCGCCGCGCGCTCGGTCGTCTCCGGGTCGCGGATGCCGAGGAACTCGCGCAGGAGGAGGTCCTCGGCGTCCATCGTCACGTTGGTCTCGAGCTCCCCCTTCCACCAGCCGTCGGGATCCTGGAGCGCGAGCAGGTGCTCGCAGCCGCGCTCGAGCGCGGCGCGAGCCTCGGGGCCGTCGGTGGCCTCGGCAGCGGTGCCCGCCGCGTCCCGGGCGCCGCGGGCGCCCGGCGTGACGAGCTGGCCCTGGAATCCCACAGCGTCCCTATATCGATCCGAAGATGAGAGGACGCTGAGAAAGCCACGGCCTATCGTGGAGGGGACCACTACCGAAAGGCGGAATGCGGATGGAGCATCGGAGGCTTGGCGAGCTGGAGGTGTCGGCGATCGGGTTGGGGTGCATGGGGATGTCCGCCTTCTACGGGGAGGCCGACGACGAGGAGTCGGTGGCGACCATCCGCCGCGCCCTCGAGCTCGGCGTGAACTTCCTCGACACCGCGCAGCTCTACGGCCCGCTGACGAACGAGGAGCTCGTCGGGCGCGCGGTCGCCGGGCATCGCGACGAGTACGTGATCGCCACCAAGTTCGCGCGCCGGATGGATTCTGCGACGCCGGGCGACATGTCGACCGTCGGCGCGCTCGACGGCTCGGCCGAGCACGTCCGCAGCTCGATCGACGGCTCGCTGCGCCGCCTCGGCACCGACCACGTCGATCTCTACTACCAGCACCGGGTCGACCCGAAAGTGCCGATCGAGGAGACGGTGGGAGCGATGGCCGAGCTCGTCGCCGCGGGCAAGGTCCGCCACATCGGCCTCAGCGAGGCGGCGGCGGAGACGATCCGCCGCGCCCACGCCGCCTACCCGATCGCCGCGGTCCAGACCGAGTACTCGCTTTGGACCCGCGACCCCAAGGCCGAGGTGATCCCCACCTGCCGCGAGCTGGGGATCGGATTCGTCCCCTACTCGCCGCTCGGCCGCGGCTTTCTCTCCGGTCGGTTTCGATCGCCCGACGAGCTTCGCGAGGACGACTTTCGGCGCACCGGGCCGCGCTTTGTCGGCGAGAACCTGGAGGCGAACCTCAACCTCGCGGCCAAGGTCGAGGAGATCGCGAACGACAAAGGGGTCACCCCGGCCCAGCTCGCGATCGCCTGGGTCCTCGCCCAGGGCGACGACATCGTTCCGATCCCGGGGACCAAGCGCCGCGCCTACCTCGAGCAGAACGTCGGCGCGGTCGAGGTCGAGCTAACCGACGACGACCTGGCCCGGATCGAGGCCGAGCTCCCCGCGGCCGCCGGCGCCCGCTACGACGAGGCGGGGATGGCGAGCGTCAACCGGTAGCGAGTCATCCGATGAACCGCGGCGCCCAGCCCTCGCGTAGTACGGGGGGACGCGCTACGTTCCCGGTTGAAGGGGAAGGAGGCCGAGATGCACAATCCGCTTCGCTCCGAAACCGACGTCTTCAGGGCGGTGCTCGTGATCGGGGCCGGGGCGGCGGTGGTGATTGCGGTCACCGAGGTCGCGGGCCAGACGGCGGGGGCGATCGTGCTCGCGGTCGTCGCGGTCGCCGGGGCGGCGGTGCTCTGGCAGCGCGCGCGGGGCGAGCTTCCGCACCGGGCCGAGATGACCCCGTCGAGCGATGACGTCTACCGGGTGCTCGTCGTCGCCAACGAGACCGTCGGCGGCCGGGCGCTGCTGGAGGAGATTCGCTACCGGACCCGGGGACGGCGGAGCGAGATCCTGGTCGTCGTGCCGGCGCTCACCGCCTCGCAGCTCGAGCACTGGGCCTCGGACGTCGACGGCGCGATCGCCGACGCGCAGCGGCGGCTTTCGGAGTCGCTGGCGACGATGCGCGAGGCCGGGCTCGACGCCAGCGGCCAGGTCGGCGACCACCATGAGCCGAACTCCTCGATCGAGGACGCCCTGCGCGAGTTCCCGGCCGACGAGCTGATCATCTCGACCCACCCTCCGGAGCGCTCGCGGTGGCTCGAGCAGGGGGTCGTCGAGCGGGCCCGGCGCGAGGTGCCGCTGCCGGTGACGCACGTGGTCGTCGACCTCAAGGCCGAGGCGGGCCGGGCCGCCAGCCCGGCTACTTAGATCCTCCGCCGCCGCCGGTCGTCGCCGAAGTCGAGGAGGTCCCGCCGGCGCTCGACCCCTTGCCGGCGAATTCCTGGAGGAACTTCACCAGCGCACTCAGGTCCGACTTGGGGATCGTCTGGCCGAACGTGCTGGGCATGATCCCGGCGCTGTAGCCGGGGGCGATCTTCGCGTTCGGGTCGACGATCGACTTCTCGATCTCGGCGGCGCTCATGCCGGGCAGGGCGTCGTCGAGGTTCGGGCCGGTGGTCGCCGAGGCGTGGGCGGCCTGGAGGGTGTGACAGCTCGAGCAGCTCGTCGGCTGGGCGGAGACGAAGACCTGGCCGCCCTGGCCGCCCGGGATCGGGGGCGCCTTGATCCCGGTCCCGGCGACGGCGCCGACGTAGGCGGCGATGTCGTTGAGATCCTGGCCGCTGGCGAGGTCGGGGGGCATCGAGTCGGAGGGGTTCTGGCTCGAGGGCCGCGGGTTCTCGACCTGGGCCTTGACGATCCCGGCGACCGTGTCCGAGTCCATCCCCGCGAGGCGAGCGGCGTGGAACGCGTCGTCGAGGTTCGGCCCCTGCGTGCCTCCGCCGGGGCCCTCGTCGGCGAGCTGGTGGCAGGTGCTGCAGCGCGCCGAGAAGAGCGCCTTGCCGGCGTTCACGTCGGCGCTGTTCTTATTGCAGCCGGCCGCGCCGGTGGCCGCCAGCAGCCCCAGCGCCAGCACAGCCAGGCGCCCGCGCCGGATCGAGGTTCGCGTCGCCACGGGCGCGAATCCTAACTGCGCGACGGGCCGGGCCGAACCGCTCGCGGCCGCCCGGATCGTCGGCCATGGTCTAGGGTTGAGGCAAAGGGCACAACAGCCTGGCCGCCCATCGAACCGGGCCGGACGGGAGGAGGAAGCGCTCGAATGCAGGTTCGCGACGGGATGACCGAGGTGGTCCTCACCCTCGGCCCCGGCCACACGCTCCGTGACGCCGCGCGGCGGATGACCGAGAAGAACGTCGGCGCTGCGATCGTCATCGACGAGGAGCAGCCGCATCCCGCGATCGTCTCCGAGCGCGACATCCTCCGCTCGGTCGGCCAGGGCCAGGATCCCGACGGCGAGTTCGTCCGCGACCACATGAGCGACACCGTGATCGCCGCCTCGCCGGACTGGAGCCTCGAGCGGGCGGCGGTGGAGATGTCGCGCCGCCACATCCGCCACCTCGTCGTCGTCGAGCGCGGCGAGATCTGCGGCATCCTCTCGATGCGCGACATCATGCGCGTCTGGACGTCCGAGGGCGCGACCTCGGCGATGACCTCGCCGGAGTCGGAGGCGACTAGCGGGACCTGAGCTCCGTCGGGGGGATGACCGCCGAGGTCAGCCGCTGGCGGCGCGGGAGCCGCTCGGCCTGTTCCTCGGCGTCGCGGTACCAGGCGAACGCGGCGCGGATCAGGACCAGGCCCCCGACCAGCGCGTAGATCCAGCCGGCGAAGGCGCCGACCGCCATCGCGGCGACGCCGACCGCGGTGAACGCGGGCGCCCACGACGGCGCCGGCGCGTAGATCAACTCGGTCGGCTCGGGGATCTCGGACTGATCAGCCATTAGCCTCGGAGGTAGAGGATCGCGACGACGAACGCGAGGGCGAACACGACGACCGCGATCCCGGCGAAGACGAGACCGGCGCGGAGGTTTCGCTGGGCGAGGTCGCGATCCACGGCGCCCTTCTATCAGACCCCGGCGGCCGCGTCCACGGCCATCGCGACGAACAGCAGCGCGAGGTAGGCGAGCGAGGCGAGATGGAGGTGGAGCGCGGCCCGGCGCGAGGGGTGCGCCGCGAGCCGCGCGGCCAGCGCGAGGAAGGCGCCGCCGAGGACCAGCGCCGAGCCGAGATAGAGCGCGCCGAAGGTCCCGGTCAGGTAGGGCAGGACGGTGAACGCGACGAGTCCGACCGAGTAGACGACGATCAGCCGGCGGGTCTCGGCCTCGCCCCGGGCCACCGGGAGCATCGGCACGCCGACCCGCGCGTAGTCGTCCTTGACGAGCAGCGCCAGCGCCCAGAAGTGGGGCGGCGTCCACAGGAAGACGATCGCGAACGGGTAAAGGGCGTCGATGGTCAGCCCCCCTGTGGCGGCGGCCCAGCCGACGAGCGGCGGGATGGCCCCCGCGGCGCCGCCGAGGACGATGTTCTGCGGGGTCCGCGGCTTCAGCCACAGGGTGTAGACGAACACGTAGCCGAGCAACCCGGCGAGCGCCAGCGCGGCGGCGAGGACGTTGACGGCGAGCGCCAGCACGGCGACCGCGGCGACCCCGAGGACGATGCCGAAGGCGAGGCCGTGCACGGGCTCGACTCGCCCTGAGGCGATCGGGCGGTCGCAGGTGCGCTCCATCCGCGCGTCGCGGTCGCGCTCGATGTAGTGGTTGATCGCGCCGGCGCCGCCGGCCGCGAGATAGCCGCCGAGGATCGTCCACAGGACCGTGGCGATGCTGAGGTCGTGCGGCGCCGCGGCGATCATCGTCGTCACCGTGGTCAGCAGCAGGAGGCCGATGATCCGCGGCTTCGTCAGCGCCAGGTAGTCGCGGAGGAGGTCGGCGTGGCCGCGGTCGACCGCGACAGGCGGCGCCGACACGTGCCCCGCCGAGACGTGCCCTTCCATCAGGAACTCAGGATACGCCGCCGGTATCGGGGTCGCTGCCGCGACCGGGCGGCGGCCGCGCCCCGGCGCTCTCGTCGCCGGCCTCGGGTGCGGCGGGGACGGACTCGCTCGGGAGCGTCGCCGCCTCGGGGGCCTGGGCGCCGCTGGTCGGCTCGGTCGCGCCGCCCGCGCCGACCACGGCGGGCTCCGCCTCGAGCCTGTCTCTTATACACATCTCCGAGCCCACGAGACCAACGAGAGCATCTCGTATGCCG
>JBKPNB010000082.1:0-15529 GCA_046732395.1 Actinomycetota bacterium
GCGCTGCCGCGGTGATGAGCATCGTGCTCGCGCTGTGGCTCGGGACCCCCGCCTACGGCCAGGTCGTGGCCGTCGCCTTCCTCGACGGGGCACTCTTCATCACCTCCTACATCGCTGAGCGCGGCGCGCTCCGGCAGGTCGTGGCGGACGACCAACTTCAGGACGCGGTGGCCCAGAACGAGGCCCGGACCTTCGGCGCCACGATTGTCGGGCCGCCGCTCGGCGGAGTGCTGTTCGCGGCGGGGCGAGCGCTGCCGTTTCTGGCCGACGCGATCTCCTACCTTTGCTCAAGCACCGCGATCTGGTTGACGCGCTCGAGGTTCCAGACCTCGTCCGTGGGCAAGCCGCCGCGGCGAGGCCTTCGGGCGAACGTCGTCGATGGACTCGGCTGGCTCTGGCGGCGGCCGTTCTTTCGCACCGCGGCTCTCCTCTTCGCCGCCGGCAATCCGCTGTTCACCGGGCTCTACCTGCTCGCCGTGTTGCTGGCCACTCACAACGGCGCCTCGTCGGGCGAGGTCGGCGCGATGTTCGCGATCATCGGCGTCGGCGGTGTTCTCGGCGCGATTGCGGCCGCCCCGTTGCGGCGCAGACTGACGCCCCGCGCGGTGATCGCCGGCGAGGATTGGCTGCTCGTAGGCATGATCTTGCTGCTGCTCGCCGCGCACGATGCCCTGCTCATCGGAGCCCTGGTGGGAGCGGCCGAGTTTGGGACGCCGCTGACAAACTCGGTCGTGAGCGGCGCCCGGATCGCCGCTACTCCCGACCACCTCCAGGGCCGGGTGCAGGCGGCCTCGGCCATGACCGCGATGTCGCTTGCCTGGCTCGGCCCTCTCGCGGTGGGAGTTGCATTCCAACACGCCGGGCCAACCGCGACCGTGCTACTTGCGGGTGGCTGGGCCCTCGCGCTCGCCGTCGTCGCCACCGCCGCCCCGGCGCTTCGACGGGACCCCACGATCTCTGATGTCGAACCGGCCCGGTCGGCCGACGACACCGAAGGGGTCGCGATGGCCAAGCGCTCGCCCAGTTAGCGGCGGGCGAGCCCGCAGCGGGCGGCAAGCGTGGATCGTGCAGCGCAGCGAGAAAGCCGCCGATCTGCACCCCGAGCGTCCTTGCCCGGCCGCCAGTCAGCGGCGCGGCATCAAGGGGAGCGCCTTCGAGCTTCCTGTATCCGAGAATGCCGTCTGGGGCGCTGGCGAGATCGAACGCTCGCCACTGCGGCACGGGAACGCGGACTGGCAGCCGAGCTGCGATCTCAGCCAACAGCGAGCATTCCAACTCAAGGCGCTCGCGCGCCTCCGGTCCGCGCGCGACCTTGAACACGATGCCGCTGCGAGTTTCGATGACGTGGCTCTCGAAGCCAGACCCGAGCACCTTCACGGGAGCGATCGGCCGCGCGTCCGGGAACCGGAGCCCGAGTTCGTCAGCGAACGTCATCGAGTTCTGATCCATTGCTCGAACCTAGAGGAGACGCCGGGGTCGGGCCGCCTCCTTGCGCGCGTCGCGGACATTGCCGGCGAACCGACGTACGCATCGCGGGCGGGCGCGTGGCGGGGTCGCGGTGCCATACTCGCGCGCCTGGAGATCCGCGCCACCGATTACCACACGGCGGGCGAGCCGTTCCGGATCGTGGCGGACGGGCTGCCGGACATCCCCGGGGAGGCGGTGCGAGCCCGGCGCGAGCACGCCCGCGGCTCCGAGGCGGTCGACCGGGTGCGCCGACTGCTGTGCCACGAGCCTCGCGGGCACGCGGACATGTACGGCGGCTTCCTCGTCCCTCCCGACGACGACGGCGCCGACCTCGGGGTGCTGTTCTGGCACAAGGACGGCTACTCGACGGCGTGCGGGCACGGCACGATCGCGCTCGGCGCGTGGGCTGTCGAGTCGGGCCGGGTCGCCGCGCCCGCCGACGGGGACGTCGACGTCACCATCGACGTCCCCTCGGGTCGGGTCGTCGCGACGGTGCGCTGCCGGGGTCGCGCCGTCGAGGGCGTGGCGTTCCGTAACGTGCCCGCGTTTGTGATCGCCCGTGGCGTCGAGGCCGGCGGGGTGGAGGCCGACGTGGCGTACGGCGGCGCCATCTACGCCTTCGTGCCGGCGGAGCGCTTCGGGCTGCGCGTGGTGGCGGAGGACCTGGCGCAGCTCATCGCGGCCGGCCGTGCCGTCAAGCGTGCGCTCGAGGGCAGCGAGGTCGCGCGCCACCCGCGCGACGACCGGCTCTCGGGCATCTACGGGACCGTGCTGTTCGAGGAGCTGGGGCCGCTGCACCGGCGCAACGTGGCGATCTTCGCCGACGGCGAGGTGGACCGGTCGCCGACCGGCTCGGCGACCTCCGCCGTCACGGCGCTCCTTCGCGACGACGGTGCGCTCCGCGACGGGCAGGCATGGCGCAACGACTCGATCGTCGGCACGACGTTCACCGCGCGCGCCGTCGGCCAGGCGCCGGACGGGCTGCTCACCGAGGTCGAGGGCACCGCCTTCCGCACCGGCGAGCACCGGTTCGTCCTCGATCCGCGCGACCCGCTGGGCACGGGCTTCGTCCTGCGGTGACCCCCCCGCAGCCGGTCCGCCGACGGAAGTTCGAGATGCGCTTGCGATGCGAGGCCGCTCAATCCGAGCGGTGGGCGACGACGTTCACGATCGTGCCGCTCGGCTCGCGGAGCATGAAGCGCCGGACTCCCCACTCCTCGTCGCGCAGGGGATAGGCGATCTCGAGGCCACGATCGACCGCCCGCGCGTGGACGGCGTCGACGTCGGCCACCTCGACCGAGATCCCGGGCGCCGCCGGATCATCGTTGGCGATGATGGTCACCTGGGCCGCCGGATCGGTCGGGGAAGCGACGGTCACAACCCAGCCGAGGTCCATCGCCACCTCGAAGCCGAGCAGGTCGACGAAGAAGTCCCGGGTTTCGTCGGGCTGATCGGACTTGATGTTCGGAACCGCTCTTCGGACGGTCACGGGGGTGTTCTACCGCAGGATCGCGTGTGGCTCTGGCCGTCGCTGAGCCGAGCCCTCTCCGCAGCTCTCCATCCCCACCGCACCGCTCCTACTGCCGCGGCCCGATCGATCAGCTGACGCGGTGCCTCTTCTCCGACTGGGCGGCGCGGACGGATTCGATCGCCTTCTCACGGTCCGCAAAGATCTCGAGTCGCACGACCTTGCCGTCGCGCAGCTCGAAGACGTGCGCCCCCTTCTGGTGGATCTCGACGCCGCTGCCCTTGCCCCGACCGTGGTAGCTCGCAAGTACGACCACGTGATCGCCGAGCTCGAGATAGTCGTCCACCTCGACCCGCCACTGCTCCCACTCGCTGAGCCAGCTGCGCAGCCGCGGATTGGGATCCCGAGGGTCCTCATAGACGCCGGCGAGCCCCGGGAACTCGTCCGACCACCCCCACTCCATGCGGGGGTCGTATACATCGAAGCGGGGGCGCCAGTTCCCGCGGCCCCATTCCACGTAGATCGGTCGGATCAGGTCAACGTTGGCCACCGCCATCGGCGTTCTAGCTTCAGCTTAGGAGCTCAACGGCGGTCCCCGGCGCCGGCGAGCGGGCCGCGCCGGCCCTGACACCGCGCCAGCTCCAGAGTTCGCGCGCGACTCGACGCAGGGAGCGGCGAGGGACTCCGTCGTCTGGTAGACGATGCTCCGGGCATGGCTCACGACAAGGAGGATCTCGCCAGGTGGTCTTCGGCCTGCTCGACGAGGGCGCGACGGTGCGGGCGCTGGCCCGCGACCCCGACGCGGCCGGACTTCCCACAAATGTCGAGGTGGTGTCCGGCGACCTCGCGGACCCCAAAAGCCTTGGCGAGCATCTGGAGGGCGTGGAGGCCGTGTTCCTGGTCTGGCCGTTCTTCAGCCCCGAGGGAGCTGACGAGGTCGTGGACATCCTCGCGATGCGCGCACGGCGCATCGTCTATCTCTCGGCCGAGGCCGCCGCCAAGCGGCCGGACTCCTTCTGGGCTCGCGTCGAGCAGGCCATCGAGCGCACCGCGACCGAGTGGACGTTCCTGCGACCGACCGGGTTCGCCGCGAACACCCTGATGTGGGCCGACCAGATCCGCGAATGGGGCATCGTGCGCTGGCCCTACGGCGAGGCAGCCCGCTCGCTGATCCACGAGCGCGATATCGCCGACGTCGCGACGCGCGCGCTCACGGACGACGGGCACGCAGGCGCCCGCTACGTCCTGACCGGGCCCGAGGCGCTGACCCAGGCCGAGCAGGTCCGGGAGATCGGCACAGCCCTAGGCCGAACCGTTCGCTGGGAGGAGCTCTCGCGCGAGGACGCCGAGCAGGAGCTCGCCGGGCGGGTCCCCGACACGGCCCTCGACACCTGGGCGAGCTTCGTCGAAACACCCGAGGTCGTCACGTCCACCGTGAAGAAGGTGACGGGCACCCCGGCGCGCTCCTTTGGCGAGTGGGCGCGCGATCACGCCGACGATTTCCGTTGAGGATGACGGTTGTCAACCCGGGGCCCTGCCGTCTCCGGCTGCGCGGCCGGCGACAGCGGCGCGGTCTCGTCGCCGGCGGTCTCCAGGAGCACGGTCATGAATGCATCGGTGGCGGGTGGGTTTGTACGCCCCGCGAGGGTCACGGCGTAGACGCCGCGGGGCGGGCTCTCCTCGGGGTGCAGCGAGGCGAGCGCGACGTCGGCGCGCGCTGCCTCCGCCGCGAGCGAGGGGACCAGCGTGACCCCGAGCCCCGCGGCGACGAGGCCGAGCTTCGCGGTCCATTCGCCGACCACGAAGTCGACCTTCGGCTCGGGCCCAGGTCGCAGGCGGTCCGGACCAAGCGAGCGGCTGTCATCGCTCGTCTCTGCAGCGATCCAGCTCTCGCGCCCAAGCTCGGCGAGTCGAACCCGGCGGCGTCGAGCGAGGCGATGCGAGCGGGGAAACGCGACGAGCATTACGTCGTCGAGGAGGTGGGTGAGCTGGAACCGCTCGCCGTCCAGCCTCTGATCGGGGAAGGCGCTGACCACCGCGAGGTCGACTTCGCCCGCCTCCAGGCGTGCAAGCTGGTGGCGGGTCGTGCCTTCGACTAGCGAGAGGGCCACGTTTGGATGCTCGGCCCCGAATCTCGCCATCGCGCGCGGGATCAGGACCGCGTTGGCGGTCGGAAAGGCCCCGACGCGCAAGCGGCCTCGCTCCAACTGGTCGAGCGCCACGAGATCACGCCGGGCGGCGTCCAATCTGTCGAGCAGCGTCTCGGCGTGGGGGAGCAGGCAACGTCCGTGCTCGGTGAGCTCGACGCCCCGCGCGCGCCGGTCGAACAGACGGGCGCCAAACGACGCCTCCAGGGCTGAGATCTGTCGCGACACCGCGGACTGGGTGTAGCCCAGCGCCCGCGCCGCAGCGGTGATGGAACCGTGCCTGGCCACGTGATGAAACGTGCGGAGCAGGCCCGTATCCATGCGAATTCTGAATGTTAATGATGCGCAGCTCTCGCTTGCAGCATGTCGCGCCTTGGCCCTAGGGTCCTAGCTCATGCTCACCCGCAGGCTCGGACAGGGACTCGAGGTCTCAGCAGTCGGTCTCGGCTGCATGGGAATGTCAGGCTGGTACGGGAGCACCGACGATGCGGAGTCGATGGCGACCATCGACCGCGCGATCGCGCTCGGAGTGACGTTCATCGACACCGCCGATGTGTACGGCTTCGGGGAGAACGAGCGTCTCGTCGGTCGCGCAATCGCCGGCCGGCGCGACGAGGTGGCCCTCGCCACCAAGTTCGGCCAGGCCTGGGAAGCCGACGGCTCGCGGCGCATCGACGGAAGCCCCGGGTACGTCCGCCGGGCGATCGACGGATCCCTCCGGCGCCTCGCCGTCGAGCACATCGATCTCTACTACCAGCACCGCGTCGACACGAGCACGCCGATCGAGGACACCGTCGGCGCGATGGCAGAACTCGTCGCCGCCGGCAAGGTCAGGCACCTCGGCCTCTCAGAAGCAGGCGCCGAGACGATCAAGCGCGCGCACGCCGTGTACCCGATCACCGCCGTGCAGTCGGAATACTCGCTGTGGACGCGCGACGCTGAAGGGGCGGTGCTCGACACCTGCCGTGAGCTCGGCATCGGTTTTGTGGCCTATGCGCCGCTCGGACGCGGCTTCCTCGCCAGCCGATTCGCCTCCGCCGACGAACTCGACGAGGACGACATCCGCCGACGGCAGCCACGCTTCACAACCGACAACCTCGCGCACAACGCCCGGTTGGCAGCCCGCGTGCAGGAGGTCGCCGCGGCGAAGGGCGTCGCAGCGGCACAGATCGCACTCGCGTGGCTCCTCTCACGCGGCGACGACATCGTGCCAATACCGGGCACGAGACGGCGCGAATACGTCCAGCAAAACGCGGCGGCCGTCGAGATCCAGCTGACACCAGCCGAGCTCGGCGAGCTCGACGCCGTCAACAACGCCGCCGGCGACCGCTACGCGAACATGTCGACCGTCGGAAACTGAGAAAGGTGTGAACGGGTGAACGGAGTGCGGCCCGTGCGCTCGCGAGCGGCCCGGGTAGGTAGAACCCGACCCTCGCACGCGAACGTTACGAGACCGTTTCAACCCCAGCCTCGTTGATCGCCCGTGGCCGAGCGCCGGCGTCACGCGGCAGTGCCGCAGACGCCCCCGGCCGCAGACCCCAGGTCAGCTCAGCAGCGTCCGTTCGGCCCTGGCGTCGAGCGTACGGAGCTTGTGCAGGTCGCCGGCACGGGCGATGACCAGGATGTGGATCAGCGATCGCAGATCCTTGAGATCGAGTTCGTCGATCGCCTTCGTCACCGCCCGCCAGTTCTCGGCGGCGGCCAGTTCGGTCACCTCGTTGATCCACTTGATCCGATCCTCGAGTCCCTCCGGGACCTCTGGGCCGAGCGTCATACGGCCCTCCTTGCCCGTGGCCCCCTTCTCCCGAGCGGATTGACCTGCCGAGGCGTGGCTGGAACCACTCGACATGCCTACATGACGAGGGGAAGGCTTCTCGTCTTCGCGTGATCCGACCTCCGATTGGGGTCGTGTGACGAGACGCACGGAGAGCGGCCGGCGTTGGCGCCCGCCTAGGGTCGTGCGAGGGCGCCTCGCATGCGGCGCCCGAACGCGACCACTCGAGCGAGATGCCCGCAGTACGGCGCGCCGGGGCAGCGGGCGAAGGAGATCGCGATCGCCTCGACGGGTTCGTCTTCGGCCTCGCGCCGGCGGCGCGGTAGGAGCGCCACCGCCAGGACCACGCCAAACGCGCAGAGCACCGCCGCGACCGTGAACGCGCCCTTGAACCCGTGGGTGAGCGCGACCGGGAGCGCCGAGCCATCCTGCAGCGCGCTCGTCGCGCGGCTGGTCGAGACCGAGGAGAGGATCGCCAGGCCGAGCGAGCCACCGACCTGCTGGGTGGTGTTGAGCAGTCCCGAGGCCAGCCCGGAGTCCCCGGCCGCGACGCCGTTGGTGGCCGCGATCGTGATCGGCACGAACGACATTCCGAGGCCCGCCCCGAGCACGATCATGGCCGGCAGGACGTGGCTTGCGTAGTCGGCGTCGCCGGTAACGCGCGTGAGGAGAGCGAAGCCGGCGGTCGAGACGAGTAGGCCGGCGCTGAGCACCGGCTTCGGCGTGAAGCGGTCGACGAGGCGGGAGGCCAGCCCCGAGGCACCGATGAGGGTCAGCGTCAGCGGCAGGTAGGCGATCCCGGTCTTGAGCGCGCTGTAGCCGAGCACCTGTTGCAGGTAGAGCGTGAGGAAGAAGAACATTCCGAACAGGGCCGCGGCCACGACGAGCATGGTGGCGTCGGAGGCGGCGAGGCCGCGGTTGGAGAAGATCCGCAGCGGGACCAGCGGGTTCCGGTGGCGGCGCTCGATCACGACGAAGGCGGCGATCAGCACGGCCGCGAGCGCGAAGCCGGCCAACGTTCGCCCCGAGGCCCAACCCCAGCTCTCGGCCTTGATCAGCGTGAACACGAGGGCGATCGTGCCGAGTGTGATCGCGACCGCGCCCTCGGCGTCGTATCCGCCCTCCGAGACGGACACCGAGCGGCTCTCCGGGACGATCCTTGGCGTCAGCGCCAGCACGACAGCGCCGATCGGCACGTTGACGAAGAAGACCCAGCGCCAGCTCAGCAGCTCCACGAGCACGCCGCCGAGCAGCAGCCCGACGGCGCCGCCCGCGCCGGCGATCGCGCCCCAAACGGCGAGCGCGCGGTTCCGCTCCGAACCCTCGGCGAAGGTCGTGAGGATGATCGAGAGCGCCGCTGGCGAGACCATCGCGCCGCCGAGCCCCTGCAGGCCCCGGGCGACCAGCAGCATGCCCTCGGACTGCGAGATCCCGCAGATCAGCGAGGCGCCGGAGAAAACCGCGATCCCGACGACGAAAAGGCGCCGCCGCCCGAGCCGGTCGGCGAGGCGCCCGCCGAGCAGAAGGAACCCGCCGAACATCAGCGTGTAGGCGTTCAGGACCCAGGAAAGGCTCTGCTCCGAGAAGCCGACATCGACCTTGATCGTCGGCAGCGCGACGTTGACGATGGTCGCATCCAGGATCACCATGAACTGCGCGACCGCGATGAGCGCCAGCACGGCGTTCGCGTCGACGCCTGAGGCCGGGCGGGGGACTGGGGAGGCAGCGGCGGTGGACATCTACGTGCAAACCTAGCCCCCTCCGAAGTTCCCCGCCTCCAGCCCCGCGCGTACTCCTGCGGGTGGTACAGCGGCAGGTCGCTGGTCGCCGGGTGCGCTCGAGATATGGACCGGCTGTGCGACAAGGTCGCCTTCGGCCACTGCCTCCTCCACCGTCAGCTGAAGGTCAGGAGAAGCCTCGACGAAGCCGGCGTGAGACGGCCTTACGACCCCGCCCGGGCTCGCGGCCCGTTTTCGGTTGGGCGCGCGGCTAGAGGGTTGATGTGGGTTAGGCGCGTACGCGGGCGCGCGCCAGGCCGAGCTGGGCGGTGCCCGAGGCCGAAGCCAATAGCCCAAGCGCTATTGGCGAGGCCGCGGGTGCCGAGCCAGCGACGGCATGGCGCGTCATCCGCGTGCGTGGATAACCCACATCAGCCCTCTAGTAGACGCCGCCGCCACCGCCGCCACCGGAGGCGACGAGAGCGATCACGGCGATCACCGCAACGATCGCGAGAACTCCGATGGCGATCCAGGTGTTTCGGCTGAGTGTCATTGCTTGCTCCTTTTCGTTGGAATCCGAAGGGGGCTCGCCCCCTCCCGGTCCTGGCCCTGTAGTGGGTTGTGGATAAAGACGCCCCGGAGCCCTGATTTCGTCCCGCAACCCCCGGCCGCCTTGCTAACCGCGCCGAGCGCGGGGTTCAGGCGTGCGGGGGGCGGGTGGAATAGGCGGGGCGGAAACCAGCGTCGCGACTGATCTCCTCGCGCGCGCTCCCTCGCTCGCTCACGGAACCCGGTAGGGGGCCGAACGGCCGGGTAGAAGCGCGTCCATGGATCTGTCCCGTCGGCATCCGATCCGAACCCTGGCGGTGGCGCTGGCCCTCGGCGCCGGCGCCGTGGTCCTCGTCGGCTCCGACGCCGGCTGGGGGACGGTAGCGTCGAGCTTCGGGTCGTTCGCGCCCGCCTGGCTTCTGGTCGTCCTCGGCGGACAGCTGATCGCGTTCGCGGGCTACGTGCTCTCCTATCGAATCGTCGCCGGGATCGAGGCGGGGCGGGCGACGAGCGTGGCACTGGCGGCGAAGCTCGTCCTCGCCGGCTTCGGGGCCTTCGCACCCGCCGGCGGCCTCCTCCTCGACCACCGGGCGGTGGCCGCGATGAGGGACAGCGAGCGCGAGGCGACGGTCCGGGTCGTCGGCCTCGCCGCGCTCGAGTACGCGGTGATTGCCCCGGCCGCCTGTGTGGCGGCGATCGTCCTGCTGGTGCGCGGGAGCTCGATCCAAGGCGCCGTCCTGTGGCCGTGGGCGGTCGCCGTGCCGCTCGGCTTCGCCCTCGGCCTCTGGCTCGCCTCACCGCGGCAGCGCCAGCGGTTCGCGGGACGAGGCTGGGTTCGCGAAAAGGTGGCGACCGCCCTCGCGGGGATCGCGGTGCTCCCCGGTCTCGTCCGGGTTCTCGCCGGCTGGGGAGCATTCGCCGGAATGGCGCTCTATTGGGGCGGCGAGGTGGTCTCGCTCTGGGGATCTGTGGAAAGCGTGGGGGGTTCGCTCGCCGTCGGGCCGCTGATCATCGGCCTTGCGACCGGCTGGGCGCTCACCCGGCGCAGCACGCCGCTGGCCGGGGCCGGAGTGACCGAGGCTCTGATGAGCTTCGCCCTGCTCTGGGTCGGCCTCGGCCTTGGGACCGCGCTCGCCGCGACCATCGTCTACCGCGTCTTCACACTCGCCTTGCCGAACATCCCGGCCCTGTTCGCCAGGAGATCCGTTGCCCCTCTCCTCAGCGACGACATCCCGCACGACCTCTCCGCGGACGGAGCGCGCCTGGGCCAAGCTGACACCGCCGAGGGGGCGGGCGCGGCGGTCAGGCAGGCGATGCACGGCGGTTCCGCCTCGGCGACCGGGAAACCCGCAGACGGACCGTAAACGCCTCCACGCGACGGGAGTCCGCCCTGTGCCCGGGACCTGAAGGCTGGGAACAATCGGTCCCTGCACGCGCGAAGCTTCCCCGAGCCCCAGCGCGTATCGTCGACTAGAGACGACGAAAGGAGGCGTTCCGATGCGGGCCGACATCGTTCCCGGCGCCAGGTTCCCCGACTACGAGCTCACCGGCACCGACAAGAAGCGTCACAAGCTGAGCGCCCTGCAGGGGATCGATCCGATGATCCTGATCCTCTCCCGCGGCCACTTCTGCCCCAAGGACCATCAGCAGCACCTCGAGCTGGCGGCGTTCTACCCGAAGATCGCGGTCGCCTACACCAAGATCGTCACCATCAGCACCGACAACATCCTCGAAGCCCGCGAGTTCAAGGACGCGGTCGGCGCACAGTGGCCCTTCCTCTGCGATCCCGGGCGCAAGATCCAGCAGGACCTGGAGATCCAGGAATACACCGACCCCCACCACGACCCGATGATCCCCCACACGCTGGTGCTGGATCCCGGGCTGGTGATCCACAAGATCTACAACGGCTACTGGTTCTGGGGTCGCCCCTCGACGGAGGACCTGCGCCGGGACCTGCGCGAGGTCACCCGAAAGATCCGCCCGGACTGGGATCTGGCCGCGGACGGGCTGCGCGAGGCCTGGGACGGAGGCGACAAGTCCGACTTCTGGCCGTACGACGACGAGGCGTTCCGGGAGATCGAGGCGATCGTCAGCGCCAGCCACCGCTGACCCCTGAGACCCGCGAGACCGAGAGGATCCCGATCTCCGCCCAGAACGTCGAGAGGACGAAGGAGTTCATCGCCGCCTACAACCGGCGGGACTTCGACGCGGCCGTCGAGCACTTCGATCCCGAAATCGAGTGGGTGCTCCCGCCGCTCCAGCGGGCCGACTCCTGCCGCGGCCCGGATGAGATCAAGGAGTTCTGGCGGGGGCTCGACGAGACGTTCGACGACGTGCGCCTCGACCCCCAGGAGACCGTCGACGCCGGCGACCGGGTGGCGATGCGGCTTCGCTACTACACCCGCGGCAAGGGGAGCGGCGTCGAGATCGAGGGCGAGCTCTACCACCAGGTCGCCACCTTCCGCGACGGTGCGATCGTCCGGATCGAGTACTTCACCGATTGGGCTCAGGCGCTCGAGGCCGCCGGGCTGCCGGACGCCTGAGACGCCCGGCGAGCCTCGACCGCGACCTCGCTACTCCGCCGGCGCGGGGGCCGATTCGTCGACCTGCCAGAGCCCGAACTCGTTCCCGTGTGGGTCCGTGCAGGTCGCGAACCAGCCCATGTTCGGGACCGGCATCGGGTCGTTCGCCCCGCCGCCGAGCTCCTTCACACGGGCGGCGCCGGCGTTGATGTCGTCGACCAGGAAGTAGGGCCTCGTGCCGCGCTTGCCCTCCTCCATGTTGGTGATCGCCAGACCCTGCTGGTCGCCGATCTGCGTCATGTGGTACTCGAACGGGCCGGGATACTCCTGGAACTGCCAGTCGAACAGCGAGCCCCAGAACTCGCGCGCCTTCCCGGTGTCGTCGGCCGGGATCTCCATATGGACGATCTGTCCTGGCAATGTGCCTCCTTCCGTTTTTGCGCTGCGATGCGGAGTGGTTACTTAGACCCTACGCTCGGGTGAACCTCATCGTTCGGCCGGTATCGCCGACCGGAGCGGTGGAAAGTCGGCGGGCATGCCGGGGGCCTCGACCTGGAACATCTCCATCGGCTCGGGCAAACCGCGGAATCGCCAGGCGCCGAGGCTCCTGACGCTGACGCCGTCCGCGAGCGGGTCGGGGAGCGCCGCGCGCACGGCGGCGGACATCACGACCTGGCCGCCGTGCGCCGCGAAGCAGATGCGGGCCGCGGCGTGGACGGAGATGCCGACGTAGCCGCTCTCGGTGAGGCTCGGGCGGCCGCGGTGAAGCCCGACGCGGAGCAGGACGTCGACACCGCGGGGCCAGTCCCCGGCCCGCATCGAGCGCTGGATCGCAAGTGCCGCGTCGAGCGCCCCCGGCGCAGCGTCGAAAGCCGCGAACAGGTCGTCGCCGGTCACCGAGATCTCGTGACCGCCGGCCGACCTCACCGCGGCGCGCACGAGGCGGCGGACCTCGGCGAGAAGCGGCGCGTATCCGTCATCGAGGCGGGCGAGCAGCTCGGTTGAGCGCTCGATGTCGGTCAGAAGGAAGGTGACGTGGCCCGTCGGCAGCCGCTTCCGCCGCGACTGCAGCTGCGAGCTGATGAAGCCGATCGGCATGATCCCGTGCTTCTTCGCCGCCCGCAGCAGCCGGTTGCGCGCCCGGTCGCGCGCGTCGTCGTCCTCGAAGGCCACCTGGCCGAACCTCGCGAGGGCGTTCCGGACGTGTGCCGCGTCGTGGATCGGGAGCCGCCGGCGGCCGTGGGAATCGATGTAGGCGAAGGCGCTGTCGGGTAGCTGCGCGCGCTCTTTCGCGCTGAGCGTTGCCATCCCGCCATGTTGGCAAGAACGGCCGACCGCAAACAGTGATCAGGGAGCGGCCGGAACCACCACCACCGGCCCGCGGCACCGTGGTGGGGCGGCGCGGAAACTAGAGTGCGCCCCGGACTCGATGCCGATGAAGATCCTTGTCACCGGGGCGAGCGGGAACGCGGGCGGCGGCGTCGTCCGCGGCCTCCGGGAGGTCGGGGCCGACGTCCGGGCGCTGGTCCGCCCGGGCTCGGAGGCGCAACTCCCGACGGGGGTCGAGGCCGTCGTCGGTGACCTCAACGATCCGCGGACCCTGGACGGGCCGCTCGCCGGCGTCGAGGCGGTCTTCCTGCTGAGCGGCTACCGGCGGATCGACCGGACCCTGGCGAAGATGCGCGAGGCCGGAGTGGAGCGGGTGGTGCTGCTCTCGAGCAGCGCCGCCCCGGGGGGCGACCTCGACAACGCCGTCGCCAGGTACCACATCCTCTCCGAGCGGGCGGTCCGCGAATCGGGGCTGCCCTGGACCTTCCTCCAGCCGAACAGCTTCATGTCCAACGCGCTGCGCTGGCTGCCGCAGCTCCGCAGCGGCGACCTGATCCGGGCGCCGTTCGCCGACGTCCCGATCGCGACGATCGATCCCGACGACCTCGGCGCGGTGGCGGCGGCCGCGCTCACCTCCGACGCCCACGAGGGCCGCGCCTTCCGCCTCAGCGGCCCCGAGGCGCTTCGTCCGGCGGACCAGGTCGCGATCCTCGCGGAGGCGACCGGACGGGACCTGCGATTCGAGGCCCAGTCCGACGCGGACGCGCGGGCCGAGATGGAGGCGGCGATGCCCAGGGAGTACGTCGACGCCTTCTTCAGCTTCTTCGCCGACGGCACCGTCGACGAGACCACCGTGCTACCGACCGTGGCCGAGATCCTCGGCCGTGCGCCGCGGACGTTCACGAGCTGGGCCGCCGCCCACGCCGACGCGTTCCGGTAGCGAAAACGCCGGTGCCTGGACGGGTCCGCCTTCGCGAGTTCCTGGTCTGGGGTGGAGGGCCTCGCCCTGCTCCGCCACCTCCACGACCGGCCCGACGAGCGCGCCGACGCGCGGCTGGCGGAGGTGCGGGAGCTGCTCGAGGACGACTCGCTCGAGATCGCGGAGACGATCGGCGGGGCCGCGCCCCGCGCCGGATATCGCTCCTGGTCGGAGAGCTATGACCGGCCCGGCAACCCGATCATCGCCCTCGAGCAGCCGGCGGTCCGGTCGGTGGTCGATCGGCTCGCCCCCGGTCGAGCCCTCGACGCGGCCTGCGGCACCGGACGCCACGCCCGCCACCTGGTCGACCTCGGCCACGAGGTGGTCGGCCTCGACCTGACCCCCGAGATGCTCGCCCGGGCGGTGGCAAGCGTCCCGGAGGCGCGCTTCGTCGAGGCCGACCTCCGCCGGATCCCCGAGCCGGACGCGAGCGTTGGACGCTGCTGATCGTCCGCAACCTGCTGATGGGCCCGCAGCGCTACACGGACCTCCGCGACGGGCTTCCGGGCATCGCCACCGACCTGCTGACCGCGCGGCTGCGGGCGCTCGAGGAGGCGGGCTACGTCCGCCGCCCGGCGGCTCCCACGCCCGGCGCCGGCGACGGTCTACGAGCTCACCGAGTCCGGGCGGGGGCTCGCTCCCGTGATCGGAGACCTCGCGCGCGCCGGTCTCCGCCTACTCGGTCCTCCCGGCCCTGGCGAGGACGTCGGCGCCGAGGCGTTGGTTCTCGCGCTGAACGCGAGCTTCCGTCCCGGGGCGGGCGAGGACGAGAGCTATGAGCTCGAGCTCGACGGCGAGCCGTTCGCGGTCGCGATGCGCGAGGGCGTCGTCGAGACGGCGCGCGGGCCCGCCGCCGAGCCCCGGCTGACGATCGCCGCCAGCGCCCGAACATTCGCCGAGCTGCTCTCGGGGGCGATCGACCCCGGCGCGGCGATCGAGGGCGGCGAGCTGCGGCTCGACGGTCCGCGCTCGGCGCTGGAGCGCTTCCTGGCCGCGTTCTCCTATCCGACCGCCGCGCGCTCTCGCGTCTCGCGCGAAGCGGCGGTAGTACCGTCGCGGGCGCCGGGCGAGCTGGGTTAGCTGAGCGCGGCGCGGACGCGCTCGCCGAGTGCTGAGAGCCTCTCGACGGGCTCATTGGAATAGACGAAGCGCACATGCCGCGGGGCGACGGTCTCGCCCCACGCGGTCATCGGCGTGGCGGCGACCTTGTGCTCGAGCAACGCGGCGGAGAGGTCCGGCGCGGTCGTGCCCGCTGCCTCGGCGTCGACCAGCAGCGACCAGCCCCCATGTGCTGGGATCGCAGGGAGCCCGGCGAGTTGCTCCATCGTCGCGTCGTGGCGGCGCTCCCACTCGGCGACCCAGGCCGCGTGGTCATCGGCGCGCAGCGCCGCAATCGCACCAAGCTGGTTAAAGCCGCTGGCGACGAGCCCGTTGTAGATGTGGACCATGCCGAGCTGGGGCGTGTCCGCCTCGGAGGCGACGATCCAGCCGATCCGCCAGCCGATCATCCGCTGTTCACAGGCGACGCCCCCGAGCGTGATCGTGAGGTCGCGCATCCCCTCCAGCGCTGCCGGCA
>JBKPNB010000083.1:0-5199 GCA_046732395.1 Actinomycetota bacterium
GTCCAGACCGCCGTCGCCGGGTTCCTCGTCGACACCCTCTACAAGAACGTCAACGTCGAGGGCGAGCTACAGAAGGCGCTGCCGAAGCAGGCGAAGGCGCTCGCCGGTCCCGCCGCCGGCGGACTGCGCGAGCTCGCGAACCGAATCGCGATCGAGGCGCTCCAGCGCCCGCTTGTCCAGGAGCTGTGGGCGGACGCGAACCGAACCGCCCATGCCCAGTTCCTGAAGATCATCGAGGGCGGGGGCGACGTGCTCTCGACCACGGGCGGCGCCGCCACCCTCAACCTCGCGACCCTCGTCCAGCAGCTCGGAACCCGCGTCGGCATCGACGTTTCCGGCGAGATCCCGCCCGACGCGGCCAGGATCACGCTGATCAAATCCGACCAGCTGAGCCTCGCGCAGGACCTGGTCAAGGTGCTGAAGGCGCTCTCGATCGTGCTGCCGCTGCTGACGCTGGCGCTCTTCGGGCTCGCGATCTACCTCGCGCGGGGCTGGCGGCGGGTCGCGGTGCGATCGTGCGGGATCGCGCTCATCGCCCTCGGCATCCTCATCCTCGTCGCCCGCAGCCTCGCCGGAAACGTGGTCACGGACTCGCTCGCGAGCACCGACGCGGTGAGGCCGGCGGTGAGCGCGGTGTGGTCGATCGGCACCTCGCTCCTGCGCGATGGGGGCGTCGCGCTGATCTTCTACGGCGTGGTCGTCGTCGTCGGCGCCTGGCTCGCCGGGCGGACCGCGATCGCGCGCGACCTCCGCCGCGAGATCACACCGATCCTCCGCGAGCGCATCTACGGCTACGCGGCGCTGGCGGCGATCGTCCTCCTCGTCTGGCTCTGGAGCCCGACCGAGGGGACGCGGCGCCTGCTCCCGTCGCTGGTTTTGATCGCCCTGCTCATCGCCGGCTACGAGGCGCTCCGCCGCCAGGCGATCGTCGAGTTCCCGGGGGCGACCGTGGCAGTCGCCTCGGAGCGCTGGCGCGAGCGACTGACCGGCGCCGGCGAGTGGATCCGCAATCGCCGGGGTGCGCGGACCGGCGGCGCGGAGGCCTCGGCGCCTGCAGCCGCCGACGACGTCCGCCTCGATCAACTCGAGCGCCTGGCGCGGCTCCGCGAGGCGGGGGTCCTCGACGACGACGAGCTCCGCGCCGAGAAGGCGCGGATCCTCGGCTCCTAGCGCCGATTTACGTCCGCTCGTCCGCCTACGCTCGCCCCGCGCGTCTGCGATCGAGGAGGCGATCGATGGAGTCACGAACCGGGGGAGCTCCGCGCGGGGCCGGCTGGGTGCTGTTCGCCGCGACCCTGTTCCTGATCCTTGGGATCTTCAACGTCATCGACGGGATCGTCGCGCTGGCGAAGGACAACCACTTCGCCGGCGATCAGCTCTTCTTCGGGGATCTGACGCTGTGGGGCATCATCCTGCTCGCGATCGGCGCGATCCAGCTGCTTGCGTCGTTCCAGCTCTACAGCGGCCGCGGGCAGATCCTCGGGATCTTCCTGCTCACCATCAACCTCGTCGCGCAGCTCTTCTTCCTGCCCGTGTTCCCGTTCTGGTCGATCATCGTGATGGTCATCGCGGGGTTCGCGATCTACGGGCTCACGGTCTACGGGGAGCACTTCGAGGGCCTGTAGCCGGGCGGGTCGCGGGGCGCAGGTTCGCGACCCCGGCGAGGACGACGACGGCGGTCAGCGCGAGCATCCCGGCCTCGCCGTTGCCGTGCTCGAGCGCCGCGCCGACGAGCGGGATCGCGACGATCGGGATCACGTTCGCGCCCGAGGAGAGGAACGACAGCGAGGCCACCGGGGCGCTCGGGAAGAGGCGCGCGGCCTCGTCGTACATGACGGCGTACGGGAGCGCGAACCCGACCCCCATGAGGACGACGCCGGGCACCGCGCCGGCTAGCGAGGGCTCGACCGCCATCAGCGCCATCCCCGCCGAGCCAGAACGATCCGGCGCCGAACAGGAAGATTGCCAGTGCGGCCCGCGACCGCACCGGCGGCTTCGCTCAGCGGCGCTGGAGGAGGTCGCGGGCCCGCGTTCGCAGGTTGATCGCTCCGAGCATCGCCCGCTCGCCGACCGAGCCGGCCGGTGGCATCGCCCCGAGCTGGCGGGCGATCTCGGTGGCGTTGGTGTAGGCCCGGTTCTCGCGGATCAGCCCGTCGCGGATCGTCAGCAGGTCGAGGCCCTCGATCTCGATCCGCGCCCCGTTCGCATCGAGGCCCTCGAACCTGCCCGGCCCGATGAACGTCCCGGTCGCCGTCCAGCGGACCGCAGCCTTCTCGCCGTAGGCGACCATGTCCACGACCTCCGTCTGCCAGTCGGGAAAGGCCCTGAACAGCATTTCGCCGAACCACTGGCGGTAGCCCTCGGGCGCCCGCAGCGAGGCCATCCCGTAGATCTGGCCGTAGCAGCCCGGCTCCCAGAGCTCCATCATCGCGTCGACGTCGCGCCGGCCGATCGCCGCGAAGTACGCGGTCGCGACCTGCTTCGCGCTCCGCTTGGTCTTGGCGGCGGCCGGCCTCACCGGGCGCAAGCTAACCGAGTTCGGCGGGCGGCGCGGCTCGAGACCGGACTCGCTAGGCGAGCGCGGACTCGAGCTCCTCGGGCTCGGTGACGGGCCGCCGGCAGGCGAAGCGCTCGCAGACATAGGCCGCGGCGTGGCCCTCGACCGCGCTTCGCTCGAGCATCAGCTCCGGCCGATCGGTCCCCTCCGGGCCGCCGGCGAGAACCAGGTGCGGGCGAAGGCGCGCGCGGACGATGCCGGCGAGGGGCTCGAGCCCGTCGCCGCCGGCGGGGGCGACGAGCGCCACCTCGCGGGTCGCGGCGAGCCGGAAGTCGAGCGCCCGGAGCAGGTGGGCGAGCGCTTGAGGATGGCTGCCGGCCGCGGCCCCGAACAGTCGCAGCACCGACGCCGCGTGCTCCTCGTACGCGCCCTCGCCGGTGAGCGCAGCCAGCCTCAGCAGCCCGTAGGCGGCGGCCGAGTTCCCGGACGGGATCGGATGGTCGTCGACGTCCTTGCGGCGGGCGATCAGCTCCTCGTGGTCGTGGGCGGTGGTGAAGAAACCGCCGCGCTCGGGGTCGGCGAAGCGCTCGATCATCCCGTCGGCAAGCTCGCGGGCGGCGTCGAACCAGCGGACCTCGAAGGTCGCCTCGTACAGGGCGAGGAGCGCTTCGACCGTGAACGCGTAGTCCTCGAGGTAGGCGGCGAGCCGGGCCTCGCCGTCCTTCCAGCTGCGCAGCAGGCGTCCGCGCGAGTCGCGCATCTCGTCGAGAAGGTGGGCGGCGCAGCGCCGCGCGGCGGCGAGGTAGTCGTCGCGGCCGAGAACGGCGCCGGCGTCGGCGAGCGCGGCGATCGTCAGCGCGTTCCAGGAGCACAGGCGCTTGTCGTCGAGGCCGGGCCAGACGCGCCGGCGCCGCTGCTCGTAGAGCGCCGCTCGCGCTTCCGCGTAGCGGGGCGGGCGCTCGGCCCCCGGCCCCAGCGGCAGGTGGAGGATGTTGCGGCCCTCGAAGTTGCCGGTCGCGCTGACGCCCCAGTGGGCCAGGACCGCCTCGGCCTCGTCGCCGTCGATGCCGGCGTCCGCGAGGATCGCGCGCATCTCGGCCTCGTCCCAGACGTAGAAGCGCCCCTCCTCGCCCTCCGAGTCGGCGTCGAGCGCCGAGTAGAAGGCCCCCTCCGGTCCCCGCATCTCGCGCAGCGCCCAGTCGAGCGTCTCCTGGCACACCCGGCGCCAGCGCTCGTGGCCCAGCATCAGGTGGCCGTGCAGATAGGCCCGGGCGAGGAGCGCGTTGTCGTAGAGCATCTTCTCGAAGTGGGGGACGAGCCAGACTCCGTCGACCGAGTACCGGGCGAAGCCGCCGCCGAGCTGGTCGTAGATGCCGCCGTGCGCCATCGCGTCGAGCGTCACCTCGACGACGTCCGTGACGCCGCGGGCGAGGAGCAGTTCGAGTGCCGATGCGGGCGGGAACTTGGGGGGGCCGCCGAATCCGCCGTGGCGCATGTCGGCCGCCATCCGCAGCCGGTGCACCGCCTCGTCGAGCAGCTCGGCGCCGGGCTCGTCGGCGGCGGGCTCGATCCGCCCGACCGCGCCGAGCTGGTCGCGGATCCGCGCCGCCGCATCGGCGATCCGGTCGCGCTGCGACGCCCACGAGTCGACGACCGCCTCCATCACCATCCGGAAGCTCGGCATCCCCTGCCGGGGGGCGGGTGGGAAGTAGGTGCCGCCGTAGAACGGGACGCCGTCCGGATCGCAGAAGACGGTCATCGGCCAGCCCCCGTGCCCGGTCATTCCCTGCACCGCCTCCATGTAGATCGCGTCGACGTCGGGGCGCTCCTCACGATCGACCTTGATCGGGACGAAGTGCTCGTTCATATAGGCGGCCGTCTCGTCGTCCTCGAACGACTCGCGCTCCATCACATGGCACCAGTGGCACGACGAGTACCCGACCGAGAGCAGGATCGGCCGGTTGGTTGCGCGGGCGCGGCCGAGCGCCTCGGGGCTCCAGGGGTGCCAGTCGACCGGGTTGTCCTTGTGCTGGAGGAGGTAGGGGCTGGTCTCGGCGGCGAGGCGGTTGGCCATCGATTCAGGCTAGCGGCAGTAGTGTCTTGTCCAGGTATGGCGACCGACCTGACGATCGTCCTGCGGGACCGGCCGGGGGAGCTGGCGCGGATCGGCGAGGCGACCGGCGAGGCGGGGGTCAACATCCTCGGGATGTGCGCCTTCACGGGCGAGGGACGCGGGATCATCCACATCCTCGTCGACGACGAGAAGGCGGGCCCGGCCAGGCGGGCGCTCGAGGCGGCCGACCTCGGGGTGGCCGACTCGCGCGAGGTGCTCGTGATCGACGTCAACGATCGCCCCGGGACGCTCGGCGAGCTCGCCCGGACGCTCGGCGACGCGAACGTCAACATCGAGCTCGCGTACACCACCTTCGGCGGGATCAGGCTCGTCGTCGCCACCGACGACCTCGACTCGGCCCGCGCGGCGCTCGGGTAGCCACGCCCGCCCCCGCTACGATCGATTCCCGATGAAGCTCGACGGCATCCACCACATCACCGCCATCACCGCCGACGCGCAGTCGAACGTCGACTTCTACGCCGGGACGCTCGGGCTGCGGCTGGTGAAGAAGACGGTGAACCAGGACAACCCCAGCGTCTACCACCTCTTCTACGCGGACGAGAACGGCGACCCGGGATCCGACCTGACC
>JBKPNB010000084.1:0-4991 GCA_046732395.1 Actinomycetota bacterium
CCTGTGCGTGGCGGTCGACAGCTCCGGCGTCGCGTTCGCCTCGCGGCACCCGGCGGCCGGCGATCGCT
Organism: Actinomycetota bacterium; assembly: GCA_046732395.1. Classification (GTDB taxonomy): domain Bacteria; phylum Actinomycetota; class Thermoleophilia; order Solirubrobacterales; family 70-9; genus JAWVFM01. The sequence continues at coordinate 69 of JBKPNB010000084.1, forward strand.
GGCGGCGAGCGCGGATCGCCGGCCGTCGCCGGCTCGAGGCGGTCTCCTGCGCCACGCCCTCGAGCTGCGTCGCGGTCGGCGACGCGGGAACGCTCGCCACCTCGAGGAAGCCGGCGGCCGGCGCCCGCAGCTGGCGGCGAGCACGGGTCGGCGATGGTCTCATCAACGGCGTCTCCTGCCCCTCGGCCGGGTTCTGCGCCGCGACGATCTTCGGCGGCGGCGTGATCGCCTCGCCACGACCGACCGCCGGCGCTCGGGCGTGGAGGAGCGCGCCGGTCCCGGGTGGACTGACCGGCATCTCGTGCGCCTCCGCATCGCTGTGCGTCGCGGTCGACTGGGCCGGCGACGCGGTGGTCGGTAAGCGCCGCCCACCCCACTGAAGTAGCCGCGGCGCTGGAGGGTCCGCCGCTCAGTCGAGGCGATCCGGCAGGCCTGCGGCCTCGAAGATCGAGGCCACCTTCGCCGGGTCGGGGGGCGCGGCGGGCCAGCGGGCGAGGAGGGCGGGATCGACGCCTTCGATCGAGCGTGCGATGAAGGCCGTGACCTCCTCGATCCGATCGCCGCGGAGGGTGAGGACGTCGACCGCGAACGGGCGGAAGCAGCTCTCCTCCTCGCGCCAGGTGTAGGCGGCGACCGCGGCCTGGCCGTTGAGGTGGGCCGGGAGGCGGCGCCAGCGCCACTCGGGGGCCAGCGGGCCGTTGACCAGGAACACGGCGAGGTCGTCGTGGCCGCGGAACCAGCTCGCGAGCGGGGGCATCGACCAGGCGGCATCCTCGGCGAGCATCGCGACCACCTCGTCGACGTCGCCGCGGCCCATGGCTTCGATGTAGCGGTCGACGATCTCCCGCAGCCGCTCGTCGCCGAGCGCGCGCAGCGTCTGCTGCTGGCTCTGCTCGGGGAGCCGCTCGTCGACCGCCTTCCGCGCCCGCTGCAGGGCGCTGTTCACCGAGGCGGTCGTCGTGTCGAGCGCCTCGGCGACCTCGCGGGCGGAGAAGCCGAGGACCTCGCGGAGGATCAGCGCCGCGCGCTGGCTCGCCGGCAGATTCTGGATCGCAGCGATGAACGCCAGCTCGACGCTCTCGCGGAGCTCGTACCGCGCCTCCGGCCCGGCGTAGCCGTCCTCGAGGCCGAGCGCCTCGTCCGGGTAGGGCTCGACCAACGTCGATTCGATCAGCGGCTGGCCGGGCCCGTCGTGGGGATCGGCGGCCGGTGCGTAGTCGATCGGGAGCACTCGCTTCGGCCGGCGCGAGATGAGGTTGAGGGAGGTATTGGTGGCGATCGTGTAGAGCCACGAGCGAAGCGAGCTTCGGCCCTCGAACCGGGGAAGCCCGCGCCAGGCGCGCAGGAGCGTTTCCTGGAGGGCGTCCTCGGCGTCGTGGACCGAGCCGAGCATCCGGTAGCAGTGGGCGTGGAGCTCGCCGCGGTAGCGATCGACGAGCTCGCCGAACGCGCGCTCGTCCCCGCGACGCGCCGCCTCGAGCAGTCCCCGCTCCTCGGCCGTAGAGCTCGTCGGCGCTGCGCTCATACCTTCAGCCTAGACGCGTGGCCGAATCGAGCCCGTCGTGGCTCGATGAGTTTCGGGGGTGCCCTGGGTCAAAGGTGCGAGAGGTCGTGTCGCGTTTCGCCGCAAAGCCCGTGGTCCACCTGGAGTTGCATACGGCCGACCTGGCGCGGGCCCGCGATTTCTACGCCGAGATCTGCGGCTGGCGCGCGGAGCGGATCTTCGCCGGCGGCGGCTCGTACCTGTCGCTCGAGCTCGGCGGCGGCCTCGGCGGCGGCGTCGTCGAATGCGGCGCCCGCCATCCGCTCTGGCTCCCCTATGTCGAGGTCGACGGGGTCGCGGCGGCGACCGAGCGGGCGCGGTGCCTCGGGGCCTCGGTCCTGCTCGAGCCCCGCGAGGGTCCGGCGGGCTGGCGGAGCGTCGTCGCCAGCCCGGCCGGCGGCGAGCTCGCCTTTTGGCAGCCGAAGGCGAATCGCTAGTAGGCCACGGCCTGCGCGAGCGCGCGGTCGAGGTCCGCCCACAGGTCCTCGACGTTCTCGATCCCGGCGCTGAGCCGCAGCAGCGTCGGCGGCGTCCCGGCCCGCGCCTCCGTCGGATAGCGCGCGCGGCGCTCGAGCAGCGTCTCGACGCCGCCGAGGCTCGTGGCGTGGTTGATCAACCGGACCGCGTCGCAGACCCGATCGGCGGCCTCGGCGTCGCCGACGGTCTCGAACGCGAGCATCGCCCCGAAGCCGCTCATCTGCTCGGCGGCGAGCCGGTGGCCGGGATCCTCCGGGAGCCCGGGGTAGCGGACCCGCCCGACCGCGGGATGGCCGGCGAGTCGTCGCGCGAGCTCGGCCGCGTTGTGCTCGCCGCGGTCGAGGCGGACCGCGAGCGTGCGGACGCCGCGGAGCGCGAGGAACGCCTCCATCACGCCGGGCACCGAGCCGTCGGTGACCCGGCGGCGGTCGAGGCGCTCGAGCAGCTCCCCGTCGGCGGTCACCAGGGCGCCGAGCAGCAGGTCGGCGTGCCCGCCGAGGAACTTGGTCGCGCTGTGGAGGACGACGTCGGCACCGAGCGCGAGCGGGTGCTGGCGAAGCGGCGTGGCGAAGGTGTTGTCGACCACAACCAATGCGCCGCGCTCGTGCGCAATCCGCGCCGCGGCGGCGACGTCGACGATCCCCAGCAGCGGATTGGTCGGCGTCTCGAGCCAGAGCAGCGCCGCCCCTTCGCAGCCCCTGTCGACCTCGTCGAGGTCGGCGGCGTCGACGAACTCGGGGCGCAGCCGGCCGGCGGCGGCCCGGTCTCGGACGAGCTCCCCGAGCCCGTGGTAGGCGACTCCGGAGACCGCGAGCCGGGCGTTGGCGGGCAGCGTCTCGAGCAGCGCGGCGGCCGCCGCCATCCCCGAGGCGAACGCGAGGCACGAGCCTCCCTCGAGGGTCCCGAGAACCTCCTCGAACGCGGCCCAGGTCGGGTTGCCCTCGCGGGCGTAGACGAGGCGGCCGCCCGAGCGGTAGGTGGAGCTGAAGCTGACCGGGCGGTTGATAGGGCCACCGGGGTCGCCGGGGCGCCCGCCGGCGACGACCAGCGAGTCCAGTCGCAGCGTCGGTCCGCCGGGCGGCGTCGGGCCGTTCGGGGGGTTTCGCATCGGCGAAGTCTCGCCGTTCGGGCTCACCGCTGGCACCTGGGACACCAGTAGGCCATGCGGTTGGCGTCGCCCTGGCCGCGCGAGCGGATCGCCGTCCCGCACCGCCGACAGGGTCGGTTGGCCTGGCGGTAGACGCTTCGCGGGCGGCGGCCCGTCTTGAAACCGGCCTCCATCACCGCCTGGCACTCGGCGACGATCCGCTCGGCCTCGGCCGCGCCGAGCTCGCCGACCGGGCGCCATGGGCTGACTCGCGCCCTGAAGCACGCCTCGTTGCGGATCGCGTTGCCGACGCCGGCGAGGATCGTCTGGTCGAGGAGGGCATCGCCGATCTCGCGACCGCCGGAGGCCCGGAGCAGCCGCGCGGTTGCGGACTCGAGGTGGAAGCCCGGCGCGAGCGGGTCGGGGCCGAGCCGCGCGAGCGCCGGATCGTTGCGAATCCGCGACTCGCTCACCAGCCGCAGGAGCTTGCCCCCGAACTGCGCGGCAACGGCCTCGCCGGACCCGAGCAGGAGCCACGGCTTCCCGCGCGGCGCCCGGCGGTCGGCGCGGATCAGCCAGCGACCGTCGACCCCGAGGTGGCTGTGGAGCGCGAGGGCGCCGGAGAAGGTCGCGATCAGGTGCTTGCCGCGGGCCTCGACCCCGTCCAGGGAGTGCCCCTCGAGCTCGCCGGCACGGGCGTGGATCGGCGAGCGCGGACTGGGCGCGGCGGCGCGCTCGACCGTCCGCCCACCGAGCGCCGCGTCGAGCCGCCGCGCCGCGCGGTGGATCGTGTCGCCCTCGGCCACGCAGCCCAGGTTAGGCCCCGAGGCCGGGCGCGGTCCGGCCCGGCGCCGGGCTCAGTAGCTCGGCGTCGGCGGGATCGGGCGACCGGCGTGGACGGCTTCGACGACCGCCTCGGCGTCGGGCAGGCGGTACTCCTCCCCGTAGACGGCGCCGTCGCGGCGCGGGGCCTCCATCACCGCCGCGTCGGCGGTGCCGCCGACGTCGACGGGCGCGAACCCGGCGTCCTCGATCAGGCCGGCAACCACCCGCTTCGCCTCGCCGTCGTCGCCGCAGAGGAAGAGCACGACCCGCTCGGGATCGCTGCGTCCGGCAGCGGCGGCCTGGAACGCCGAGGTCAACGTGTTGAACGACTTCGTGTAGCGGGCCCCCGGCATCCGCGCTGCGTTGAGCTGGGCGGCGGTCTGGCCCTCGGCGGGCATCGGACCCGACCCGAACTGGTTGGTGGTGTCGACGACGATCTTCCCCTCGAGTGAGCCGGCCTGGGCGAGCGCGTCGTCGATCGTGCTCCACGGGACCGACAGCACCACCACCTCGCCGAACGTCGCCGCCTCGGCCGGTGAGCCCGTCGAGGCGCGGGCGCCGATCTCGCCCGCCAACACTTCGAGCTTCGCCGGATCGCGGGCGAACGACAGCTTCACCTCGTGGCCCGCCGCGGCCAGCAGCCGTGCCGCGTTGCCGCCGATCCGCCCGGCCCCGATGATCCCGATCCGCATTTCGATCTCCTTTCTAGTGAGCACTTAGATTCCCAGCGAGCTGATCACCAGCCGCGCCACCTTCGCGCCGGAATACTGCTGCTGTCTCGTGATCAGGTTGCCATCGCGCACCGCGAAGGCCCGAAAGAGGCCGCCGACGACGAAGTTGCCGCCCCGCGCGCAGCCTCTCAGTCGGGTACGCCGAGGAGCGCCGCCTCGACATCGCGCAGGCGGTCGACGTCGGCGCGGATCCCGGCGACGGCGTCGTTGAACAGGAACGCCTCGGCGAGGCGGACGATCGCGTAGCCGAGCGTCGACGG
>JBKPNB010000085.1:0-11436 GCA_046732395.1 Actinomycetota bacterium
CTCGGGCGCGGGGCTGCGGGCGCCGACGACGTCGGGCTCAGCGGGCGCCGGCGGCGGTGCAGCGCCGTCGCCGTCCGGCTCCGAGTCGCTGGGCTCGGGCTCGACCTCGGTCGGCGCCGGCTCCGGCTCGGTGACGACCGCCGCTGCTGCCTGCTGTCTGCTATCCGCTGTCTGGCGCTCTCCACCTGCCACCTGCTGCCTGCCACCTGCCACAGGCTGCTGGTCGCCCGCGCGCTCGACCTCTTCGACCCGCGCCACCGCGTTCTCCTCCGGGAACTTCGGCACGTAGCCCATCGCCTCGGCGATCCGCGCGCGCCGCGAGCGGTAGGCGGGCTCGCGCTCCTTCCAGTGCGTGAGGACGGGCGAGGCGATGAAGATCGACGAGTAGCCGCCGGAGAGGACGCCGACCATCATCGCGAACGCGAAGTCCTTCAGCGTGGTGCCGCCGAAGATGAAGAGGACGGTGACCAGGAAGACCGTCGACAGCCCGGTGATCAGCGACCGGGTCAGCACCTGGCTCATCGAGCGGTTGACGATCTGGGAGAACGCCGCCCGCGGCATGCGCGGCACGTTCTCGCGAATGCGGTCGAAGACGATGATCGTGTCGTACATCGAGTAGCCGAGGATCGTCAGCAGCGCGGCGACCGTCCCGCTCGTCACCTCCCTCCCGGTCAGCGAGTAGACGCCGGCGGTGATCAGCAGGTCGTGCGCGAGGGCGATCAGGACCGGCACCGCGTACTTGATCTCGAACCGGATCGCCACGTAGGCGGAGATCACGAGCAGCGAGAAGATGATCGCGATCACCGCGCTTCGGGCGACGTCGGCGCCGAACGTCGGCCCCACCACCTCGCCGTTGTAGCCCTGGCTCCCGCCCCGCAGCCCGAACCTCTGATCGAGGGCGCCCTTGATCTTGTTGTTGACCTCCGTCGAGCTGAACTTGCCCTCGATCTGGAACGAATGCGGGCCGAGCTGGGAGTTGGTGATCGACTGGATCTCGGCCTGGCTCGTGCCCGAGATCCCTGAGTCGGCGAGGGCGCTTCGGACCTGGTCGACGGTCGCCGGCTTCACCAGACTGGCCTGGACCCGGGCGCCGGAGGTGAAGTCGATCCCCAGGTTGAGCTGCTTCGTGGCGAGCGAGATCGCGCCGATCGCGAGGATCGTCCCCGAGATCGAGAAGAACCATCTGCTGGCGCCGGTGAAGTCGAAGTTCCACTCGAAGTGGCGCTTGCGGGCGCCGAGCGCGGACGGCGAGCGCATGAGCTTGGCCCGGGCGAAGGTGCCGAGGAAGGCCTGGGTGAACAGCACCGCGGTGAACAGCGAGACGATCGTCCCCACGCCGAGGGTGAACGCGAACCCCTTCACCCCCGCGGTCGCCAGCACGAACAGGATGAACGCCGTGAACAGCGTGATCACGTTCGCGTCGATGATCGTCGCGATCCCGCGCTTGTAGCCCTGCGAGATCGCCGACAGCATCGACCGCCCGGCGCGTGCCTCCTCCTTTATTCGCTCGAAGATGACGATGTTGGCGTCGGCGGCGACCCCGATCGTCAGGATCAGGCCGGCGATCCCCGGCAGGGTGAGGGTGATCGGGATCAGCTTGATCAGGGCGTAGAAGAAGAGGGCGTAGATCACGAGCCCGAGCACCGCGACCAGCCCCAGGAGGCGGTAGTAGGCGATCAGGAAGAGGACGATCGCGGCGAGGCCGACGATCCCCGCCACGAGCCCCTGGTGGAGCGCCTGCGAGCCGAGCGTCGCCGAGACCGTGCTCTGGCTGATCAGCTGGAGGTTGACCGGAAGGGCGCCGATCTGGAGGACCTGGGCCAGGTTCTGAGCGGTGTCGATCGTGAAGTTGCCCGAGATCTGAGCCCCGGTGCTGCCGTTGATGCCCCCCGGGTTCTCGACGAAGTTGATGATCGGGCTGGAGAAGACCTGGTTGTCGAGGATGATCGCGAAGTGCTGGGAGTAGGCGTCGGCCTGCGCCGAGCTGATCCCGGGCGGCGCGGTCGCCTGCCCGCGCAGGGCGATCTGGCTGGTGACCTTCTGGAACGCCGACTTGCCGGAGCCGGTGAAGCCGAAGGTCACATTCGGCTGATTGGTGATCGAGTCGAAGCTCTGCTTCGGGTCGGTGATGTCGCCCCCCGACAGCGCCGCCCTGTCGCGGAGCACGAACTGCGGCCCGCTGGCGAGCTGGGCGACGCTCGCGTCGAGGCTCGGCTGGCGGGGGTCGGCGACGACCACCGTCCCCTGCGGGACGCTCAGCACCTGGGTCCCGGGCGGCCGGCGCTCGTTCTTGAAGAGCAGGAACAGGTCGGACTGCTTCTCGGCCGGGCCGGCGCGCAGCCTGTGGTTGCCGGCCTTGTCGAACAGGTAGTAGGTCGGGCCCTTCGTCGTGCACTCGTTCGCCGGACAGCTCGGCGGCCGATGCGAGGCGAACTGGACCGCGCTGTAGAGGTCCGGGAACGAGTAGATGCTCGGCGGGACCGGCTGCGGCGGCTGCTTCGGGTTCTTCGGCGCCCCCTTCGTCTTCGGGTTGGGGATCACGTTCGCCTCGAAGTCGTAGAGGTGGAGCTGCGAGGTCTTGCCGATCTGCTGGATCGCCTGCTGGGCGTTCTGCACGTTCGGCAGGCCGACGATGATGCCCGTCGACCCCAGCCGCGAGATCTCCGGCTCCGACACGCCGAGGGTGTCGGTGCGGCGGCGAATGATCTCGATCGATCGGTCGATGGCGCCGGCGTCGACGGTCGGGGTCTGGGGGGTCGCGCGCGCCTGGTAGACGAGCTCCGTCCCGCCCTTGAGATCGAGCCCGAGGACGGTCGGCTGGGTGGTGATGACGATCGCCGAGGCCGCGCACAGCGCGAGCACGAGCAGGAGGACGAAGAAGTTTCGCCTTCGCTTGCCCATTAGCTCTCGAACATCGACGACCTGGCTGCGAGCCCGCGCGTCGGCCGCGCCTACTTCGGCGTCAGGACGAGCAGGAGCCCGCCGTCATCGTCGTAGGCGGGGAAGAGATCGGCGACGGCCTCGGCGGGCAGATCGCCCTCGGCGTTCACCGAGACCCGCTTGCCGAGCGATCGGACCCCCCACTCGAGCGTGGTCTCGATCGGATCGCTGACGCCGTCGTGGTCGGTGTCGGCGGCCTCGCCGCCGTCGCCCTGATCGATCCAGCGCAGTCCGAGGACGTCCTTGACCGGGCGGCCGATGACGTCCTCGTCCTTCAGCCCGGTGAGCTCGAAGCCGCCCCTGCCGACGTCGAGTACGCGGCCCTCCTGGTCGCAGGTGAAGAACGCGGCCTCGGGCGCAGGGTAGTAGTCGTCCAGAAGCTCGAAGAGGAAGCCGAAGCCGCACTTGGAGCAGCCCTTGGGACGATTCGACAGCCCCGCCGTGCGCTCCCCCGATTGCTCCCGGTTCCCGCAGTTCGGGCAGATGAAGAAGGCCACGCCGAAAGCCTAGCGAGGCTCGGATCGGTGGTCGGAGGCGCGGCAGGTGGCAGGTGGCAGGTGGCAGGTGGAGAAGCGAGCCTCCACCTGCCACATGCGACATGCCACCTGCCTAGAAGAGCGATGCCGCCTGGTCGGGGGCCTCGAGGCCGAGGTGGGCGAAGCCGCGGGGCGTGAGAACCCGACCCCTCGGCGTCCGCTTCATGAACCCCTGCTGGAGGAGGAACGGCTCGTAGACGTCCTCGACCGTGTCGAGCTCCTCGTCGAGCGCGGCGGCCAGCGTCCCGAGGCCAACCGGACCGCCCGAGAACTTGCGCCCGATCGCCTCGAGCAAAGCGCGATCGTGGCGGTCGAGTCCCGCCTCGTCGACCTCGAGCATCCCGAGCGCTTCGCGCGCCACGGCGCCGGTGACGACGCCGGCGCCGCGGACATCGGCGAAGTCGCGGACCCGCTTCAGGAGGCGGTTCGCGACCCGAGGCGTCCCACGCGAGCGCTCCGCGATCGCCCGCTCGCCGGCGGGCTCGATCTCCACCCCGAGGATCCCCGCCGAGCGACCGACGATCAGCGCCAGGTGGGCGGCGTCGTAGTGCTCGAGGCGGTGGCTGACGCCGAAGCGGTCGCGAAGCGGCGTGGTCAGCAGGCCGGTGCGGGTGGTGGCGCCGACGAGGGTGAACGGCGGCAGGTCGAGGGTCACGGTCCGCGCCCCCGCCCCCTGGCCGAGGACCACCGGGAGCCGCCGGTCCTCCATCGCCGGGTAGAGCGTCTCCTCGATCGCCCGGTTGAGGCGGTGGATCTCGTCGATGAAGAAGACCGAGCCCGGCTCAAGCGCGGTCAGGAACGCCGCGATGTCGGCCTTGCGCTCGAGCGCCGGGCCGGCGGTCTGCACCACCTCGGCCTCGAGCTCGGCGGCGATGATGTGCGCGAGCGAGGTCTTGCCGAGGCCGGGCGGCCCGGCGAGGAGGACGTGATCGAGCGGCTCGCCGCGCCGGCGAGCGGCCTCGATGAATACCTCGAGCTGGCCTGTGACCTGCTCCTGGTTGACGAAATCGGCGAGCCGCCGCGGGCGCAGCGAGCGGTCGAGGTCCGCCTCGGCGCCCTCGAGCCGGGCGTCGGCGATCCGCTCCCCTCCCTCGATCGCCCGGTCGCGGCGGATCATGACCTGACGTGCTCCGCCGCCCGCCGCAGCGCCGTGGCGATCAGATCCTCGGCGCTCCCGCCGGTCGCGCCGTCGAGGAGATGCTCGGCCTCGGCGGCGCCGTAGCCGAGGTTCACGAGCCCGTCGCGCGCGAGCATCCGCGGATCCTCGGCGGTGGAATCGGCGCTCGCCGGCTCGCGCTCGAGCTCGCCGGTCACCTTCTCGCGAAGCTCGACGATCAGCCGCTCGGCGGTGCGCTTGCCGACCCCCGGCGCGGCCTGGAAGCGCTTCGCGTCGCCGGCGGCGATCGCCCGCAGGAGCTCGCGCGGCGGCCCGCCCGAAAGGATCGCGATCGCCACCTTGGGGCCGATTCCCGCGACCGAGGTGAGGCTGAGGAAGAGCTCGCGCTCCTCCTCGCTGGCGAACCCGTAGAGGGCGAGCGAGTCGTCGCGGGCGACGAGGTGGGCGTGGAGGCTCGCCTGCCTGCCGCGGGCGGGGACCGCCCGCACGGTCTCGGCGGAGACGGCGAGGCGGTAGCCGACGCCGGCGCACTCGATCACCACCTGATCGGGACGGCGCTCGAGAACCTCGCCGCGGACCGAGGCGATCAACTGGACACCCCGGCCAGCGCCGGCGCCGAGCCGGGCGCCGCGCCGGCGTGGCTCGCATGGCAGACGGCGACGGCGAGCGCGTCGGCGGCGTGGTCGGACGACGGCGGACACGGCAGGCCGAGGAGGGTTCCGACCATCCGCTGCACCTGGCGCTTGGCCGCCGCCCCGGTGCCGCAGACCGCCAGCTTCACCGCCTGCGGGCTGTAGTCGAAGCACGGGATCCCGCGCTGCGCGGCGGCGAGCATCGCCACCCCGCGCGCCTGCCCGACGGCGATCGCCGAGCGCACGTTCTTGCCGAAGTAGAGCTCCTCGAGGGCCACCGCGGCGGGCTCGTGCCAGCCCAGGAGCTCCTCGAGCGATGCGTGGATGCGGGCGAGGCGCGACGAGGTGGGCGCGTCGGCGGGCGAGGAGACGACGCCGCCGTCGATCGCGCGCATCCGCCCGGAGGCGACGGCGACGACGCCGAAGCCCGTGCTCGCGAGGCCGGGGTCGATGCCCATTACGACCATCACGGTTCGTGATTCTGGGCCCGAGGCCGGATGCCTTCTTCGGGCAGGTCGCATGTGGCAGGTGGCATGTGGATGCGGTCCACCTCCACCTGCCAAATGCCAAGTCCTATGCCGCCGCCTCGGCCTCCATCACCGAATCCGGGATGTCGAAATTGCTCTGCACCTCTTCGACGTCGTCGAGCTCGTCGAGCGCCTCGACCAGGCGCAGCAGGCGGCCGGCATCGCCGCCGGCGACCTCGACCACCGACTTCGGCTCCATCGCGAGCTCGGCGGAGTCGACCTCGACGCCCGCCGACTCGAGAGCCTCGCGCACCGCGCCGAGCGCGCTCGGCTCGGTCGTCACCTTGAGGACGTCACCGTCGACGCTGACGTCGTCGGCGCCGGCGTCGATCGCGACGATCAGGTCGTCCTCCGAGTAGCGCCCGCCGTCGAGGAGGATGACCCCGCGCCTGTCGAACACCCACGCCACCGACCCCGGCTCGCCGAGGCTCCCGCCCTGCTTGTCGAAGACGTGGCGGACGTCGGCGCCGGTGCGGTTGCGGTTGTCGGTCAGGGCCTCGACCATGATCGCCGCCCCGCCCGGGCCGTAGCCCTCGTAGATGACGCGCTCGATCTCCGCGCCGGCGCCGCCGGCGCCCGTCCCGCGGTCGATCGCGCGCTGGATGTTCTCCTTCGGCATCGAGTACCCGCGGGCCTTCTCGATCGCCGCGGCGAGCGTGTAGTTGGCGTCGGGGTCCCCCCCGCCCTCGCGCGCGGCGACGGTGATCGCGCGGGCGAGCTTGGTGAACAGCTGCCCGCGGCGGGCATCGGTGGCCGCCTTCTTGTGCTTGATCGACGCCCACTTCGAGTGCCCCGACATGGGTCCGATATTAGGCTGAAAGCAGACCAACGGCCGGGCATCCCGCTTGCCCGGCCGCGGCCTCATTCGGCATCCCTAGGTCCCGAGGCTGTCCCGCCGCACGCGTATGACGGGCTCGGTGCCTGGTCTCGATCGCTCTAACAGCCGCGCTCGGTGAAAGTTGCGGTCCGGGCCGGGCTCAGACGACGAACTTCCCGTCTTCCTGCAGCGCCTCGCCGTCGACCTCGATGCGGCCGCCGCGCCGCAGGTCGCAGACCATGTCGTAGTGGATCGAGCTCTCGTTCGTGCCGCCTGTCTCGGGGTAGCTGGCGCCGAGCGCCATGTGGACCGTCCCGCCGATCTTCTCGTCGAGCAGCACGTCGCGGGTGCCGCGATCGATCCCGTAGTTGGTGCCGATCCCGAGCTCGCCGAGGCGCCGGGCGCCCTCGTCGGAGTCGAGCGACTCGATCAGGAACGGCTCGCCGCGCTCGGCGCTGGCGTCGACCACCTTCCCGCCCTCGAACCGCAGCCGTACGCCGGACACCTCGCGGCCACCGATCATCGCCGGCAGGTGGAAGGAGACGACGCCCTCGACCGAGTCCTCGATCGGCCCGGTGAAGAACTCGCCGTCGGGCATGTTGCGATCGCCGACGCAGGGGATGAACTTGCGCCCCTCGATCCCGAGCCTGATGTCGGTGCCCTCGGCTACGACGCGGACCTCACGGTGGCCGTCGATCCAGCCGGCGAGCCGCTCGCACTCCGCCGACGCGCGCTTCCATGCGGTCAGCGGCTCGTGGTCGTCGGCGAGGCAGGCGTGGAAGTAGAAGTCCTCGAACTCCGCCAGGCTCATCTCGGCGTCGGAGGCGTAGCCGTTGGTGGGGAACAGCGTGTAGACCCAGCGGTGCGAGCCCTCGGCCGAGCGCTTCATCGTCGCCTCGAGCAGCTCGCGCGTCGCCTTTCGCCGCGTCGCCTGGCGCTCCGGCGGGACGCCGGAGAGCTCACGGGTGTTGGTGTCCGCGCCGATCGCGACCCGGCAGTCGGCCTCGTGGGCCGCCCACCGCGAGACCGGCGAGATCCACTCGAGCTGGGCATCGGAGGCCTGGCGGAGGTAGACGGCTGCCTGGCCCTCGAACGACATGGCGACGACCGGATGCCCGCCGGCCCGCAGGACCTCCTCGTAGACCGCCGCGATCAGCGGCTCGCCGGGTGCGGACCCCTCGATCAGGCAGGTCTCCCCCGCCTTGACCTCGAGCGAGTAGCCGACCAGGATCCGCGCGAGGTTCTCGACCCGCGGGTCCCTCACCGGCCACCCTCGCGATCGCCGGCGAGGCGCGCCCCGGCGAGCGCCATCAGGAGCGCGTGGAGGCGGGGGTCGTCGGCGAGCTCCGGGTGGAAGGAGACGAGCACCAACCGGCCCTCGCGGACCGCGACCGGGTGGCCGTCGACCGTGGCCAGGACCTCGACTCCGGGGCCGACCCGCTCGATCCAGGGGGCGCGGATGAAGACGGCGCGGATTGGCTCCGGACCGAGCCCGGCGACCTCGAGATCGGTCTCGAAGCTGGCGAGCTGGCGGCCGAAGGCGTTGCGGTGGGCGAGCACGTCGACGAGTCCGAGATGGGCGCGGTCGCAGACGATCATCCCCGCGCAGGTGCCGAGGATCGGCCGGCCGGCGGCGGCGTGAGCGCGGATCGGGTCGGCGAGTCCGTCGCGCTCGATCGCCTTCGAGATCGTCGTCGACTCGCCGCCCGGGATGACGAGCGCCGCCACCCGCGCGAGCTCGAACGCGGTCCGGACCTCGATCGGCTCGGCGCCGACCGCGCGGAGCATCCGCGCGTGCGCGGCGAAGTCGCCCTGGCTCGCGAGGACGCCGACCGGGAGAGCGTCGGCCCTGCCGGGCTGGGGCGCCAGCGGAGCCTGGTCGGGCACTAAACCCCGCGGCCCTGGAGGAGCTCGCCGGCCGCGGCGAGCTGGCCGATGTCGTCGCCGCGCATCGGCTCGCCGAGCTCGGCCGAGGCGGCGGCGACCCGTTCGGGGTCGTTGTGGTGGGTGGTCGCCTCGACGATCGCGCGCGCCCGGCGCTCCGGGTCCTCGGACTTGAAGATCCCGGACCCGACGAAGTTGCCCTCGGCGCCGAGCTGCATGACCAGCGCGGCGTCGGCGGGGGTGGCGATCCCGCCGGCGCAGAAGAGCGGCACCGGCAGCCAGCCGGTCTCGGCGACCTCGACGACGACCTCGAGCGGGGCCGAGAGCTCCTTCGCGGTGGTTGCGAGCTCGTCGCGCCCGAGCGTCCCGAGTCGTCTGATCCCGCCGACGATCTCACGCAGGTGGCGGACGGCCTCGACGATGTTGCCGGTCCCGGCCTCGCCCTTCGAGCGGATCATCGCCGCCCCCTCGCCGATCCGCCGCAGCGCCTCGCCGAGGTTGGTCGCCCCGCACACGAACGGGACCTCGAAGGCGTGCTTGTCGATGTGGTTCGCCTCGTCGGCGGGCGTCAGGACCTCGGACTCATCGACGTAGTCGACCTCGAGCGACTGGAGCACCTGGGCCTCGGCGAAATGCCCGATCCGGGCCTTGGCCATCACCGGGATCGTCACCGCCTCCTGGATCGCCTTGATCACGCCCGGGTTCGCCATCCGCGCGACGCCGCCCTCGGCCCGAATGTCGGCCGGCACCCGCTCGAGCGCCATCACCGACACGGCGCCGGCGTCCTCGGCGATCCGGGCCTGCTCGGGGGTGGTGACGTCCATGATCACGCCGCCCTTCAGCATCTCGGCGAGACCGCGCTTGACCCGGAATGTCGCCCGCTCGGCCATCTGCCTCAAATATACGGGGGTGGTTTCGGCTGGGTAAGGGCCAGCGTGGCTAAACATCGAGCGTCGACTTGGTCCGTCTATATGCGACTAACTCGACGCTCGACGTCGAAGGCGGGGGGCTCGCCTCCCCACTTGACAATCGCGCCACTCCCGCGGCTCGCTCGCTCTCGCCGCCTTACTTCAGCTTGAACGCCCGGATCCGGTCCTTGAACGCGGCCTTGTCGCGGGCGTAGACGCCGTAGGCGAGCGCCTGGACCAGCGCCAGGAGCGCGGTGTTCGAGCGGATGAAGGACGGGCTGTTCGAGGAGTAGTAGAGGGTGAGCTCGGTGTGCTCGCCGACCTCGGACAGGGTGGCGTCGGTGATCGCCAGCGTCCGGGCGCGGCGGTGGCGGGCGAGCTTCATCGCCCGCATCACGATCGGGTGCGCCTTGCCCGCCGAGAAGGCGATAACCAGGCTGTCCTCGTCGACGCGCGAGAGGCGGGTGATCGAATCCTGGCGGGGGCTGGCGATCACCTCGGCTCGGATGTCGAGGAGCGCGAGCAGGTGGCGGAGGTAGCTGGCGAAGAACGCGAGCTGATCCATCCCCACGATCATCACCCGCTGCGCCCCGGCGAGCGCGGTCACGCAGGCCTCGACCCGCTCACGGGTCAGCGCGCGGACCGTCTCCTCGACGTTGGCGTGGTCGCCGGCGAGCGAGGCCTCGAACTCCGAGTGGTCGAAGTCGAAGAGCTGGCCCCCGGCGCCGTTGTGCTCCGGAGCCCGGTTCCGGTACTCCTCGATCGCCGCCTGCTGAAGCTCGGGGTAGCCCTCGAAGCCGAGTGCCTGCGAGAACCGGACCACCGTCGACGATGACGTGCTCGCCCGCCGCGCGAGCTCCTCAGCGGTCTGGAACGCGGCCTCGTCGAGGTGGTCGACGATGTAGCGGGCGACCTCCTTCTGCGAGCGCGAGAAGTCCTCGAAGCGCTCGGTGATGTAGGTGGAGAGCGTCTTGCCGTTCGGGCGGGCGCTGCGACCGTGGCCGCCGCGGGTCCTGCCGGCCGCCGGACGAGACTTGGTGGCGGTCTTGCTCACGGTCGCCAAGATTCGCGCCGCCGTTCGGTTTCCCTTCCGCGGTCGGGGCGCTGCATACGAGGCTCCCGTTCCGGCCGATGCGGTTGGGTCGCGCGCGATGGACGCCCGCGACGACCGTGGGCCGCCCCCCGCTCTAGCCTCGCGGGCAGTTGGCCGGGTCGAGCGGGCCGACGACCCGGAACACCTCGACCGGGCCGGTGCGGAGCACTTCGCTGACGCCGGAGGACGTCCGCGTCCACGCGCCCTCGGGCGCCGGCAGCGGCCGGCCCGGATGCGCGGGGTCGAACCGCGAAGCGGTGACGAGGAAGTCGAAGCGCGCGGCGTCGATCGCCGCCCGCCACGCGCGGCAGTTCGGGATCGGCGCCAGCGAATCGTCGGGGCCGGGCAGAGCCGGGTAGCTCACCGAGTTCGAGAGGTCGGTGCCGTAGAACGGGTACTGCGAGAACGCCGCGGTCGTCCCGGCGAGGCCGATGTCGGCCGCGCCCACCCCCCTGGCCCAGCCGAAGGCCGCCTCGAGCCCGGACCCCGCGGGGGCGGTGCGGAAGCGGTCGTCGAGGTAGTCGCGCGAGGCCGGGGCGTAGACCGCGGCGGCAGCGATCGCGGCGAGGGCGATCGCGGCCCCGACCGCGAGCGGCGCGCGCCCCCACCTCGAGAGCGCGAGAACCGCGGCCCAGGCGCAGACCAGCCCCGCCGAGACGAGCACGGCGGCGACGAGGTTCGGATCCGAGCCCCAGGTCCCGAGGTCGAGGCTCGCCGCCAGCGGCAGGATCAGGAGCAGGGCGACGGCGATCCTCCCCCAGCTGTCGCCGGCGATCGGCGTCGCCGGCAGGAGCGCGAGGCCGAGCGCGAGAAACGGCGCGAGCCAGCGGAGGTTCGTGGCGAACACGACCGGACGCCCTTCGAGGCCGCCCGCGCTCAGCGGGGTCACCAGGTAGACGGCAGCGCCGGCGAGGGCGCACCAGCCGAGCACGCGGACGACCGGCGCGGCGCCGCGGACGATGGCGGCCGCCATCCCCACCAC
>JBKPNB010000086.1:0-8089 GCA_046732395.1 Actinomycetota bacterium
GGCCAGGGCCTTGCCGGGCACCACGACCTGCTGGCCGTCGCCGAGCCGGGCGGCGAGGTTGATGGCGGCGAGGCTCGCGGCGCCGGTCGCGCCGCCGGCGCGGGCGACGGCGTCGTTGACCCTCGACCCGGCCGGCATCCGGTAGACGCCCGGGTCCCGGACCTCGCCGGCGACGTCGACGACGACATCCTCGCTCGAGCTCCCGACGTCGAACGAGCCGTGGCCGCCCGACGAGGCGCCCGACCCCTCGCTCGCATAGCTGACGCCGGGCGATGATCCTCCGCTCGACCCGGACCCCTGGACCCAGCGGATGCCGACGACGAGCAGCGCCGCGGCGACGGCGCCATAGACGAGGAGCTGGGAGCGGCTGAGGTCGCGCACGCGGGCGATGGTGGCGGCGGCGGGCGCACGGCTGGCGCGCGGCTAGTCAGGAATTAGCAACGAGAGAGAGCCAATCGGCGCGCGGAACGGCCGCCTCCACATCGACCGTCGACTGCGTCATCGAGGGAATGACGGAGTCGACGCTCGGTGCCGCAGCGGCATCTCCGGGCTCAGACGATCGCGAAGCCCGCCTCGCCCTCCGGGTCCTCGTCGTTGACGTCCACGTGCTCCACCGCCGCCCCGCGCGGCCCCTCGCGGCAGAACCCGACCAGCGCCTCGACCGCGTCCGGCGGTCCCTCCAGCGCGGCCTCGAGCGTCCCGTCCGGGTTGTTCCGCGCCCACCCCGCAACCCCGCGCGAGGTGGCCATCCGGCGCAGCGTGTCGCGGAAGAAGACGCCCTGCACGCGGCCGTGGACGACGACCCGGCGGCGGATCGGCTCTCTACTCGTACTCGTCGTCGTCGTAGCCCGCGGCCTGGACGGCCAGCCGGCGGCTGTAGAGCTCGTCCGCCGAGACCCCGGGCGCCTGGACCGAGACGAGCGCCAGCGGCTCGGAGCCGTCGTTGGCGATCGAGTGGTCGGTCGCCGGCGCGATCAGGACCAGGTCACCCTCGCCGAGTCGCATGTTGTCGCCGGTCGCCGACATCGTCCCGGTGCCCTTGACGACGACGTAGACCTGCTCGGCCTCCTCGTGGGAGCGAAGCTCCTCGGTGGCACCGGCCGGAACGTCGAGCCAGTTGACCGAGAGGTTGCGGGAGCCGAGCTCCCCGGCATCCATCAGGACCCGGGCGCTGAGCCTGTGCACCTCGACGGCGGCGGCGTCAGAGAAACGCCTGACGAGCACGCGGGCTTTGTAGCAGACGCGAATCGCGGAGGACGTGACCGTCCGGTCATGGTTCGTATTTCCTCAGCGAACGACGAGGTTGACGAGCTTGCCGGGGACGACGATCTCGCGCACCACGTCGCGGCCGTCGAGGTGGCGGCGGACGGCATCCTGCTCGCGCGCGAGCCGGGCGAGCTCCTCCTCGGAGGCTCCGACGTCGGCCTCGACCTGGGCCCGCAGCTTTCCGTTCACCTGGACGACGAGGGTGAAGGTGTCCGAGCGCAGCAACGCCGGATCGGCCTCGGGCCAGGGCTGCTCCCAGACTCGCTCGCCCTCGAGCGAGTCGTAGACCTCGGACGCCAGGTGGGGCGCCAACGGGAAGATCAGCGACGCGGCGGTCGCCGCCGCAAACCGCAGCGCGGCCTCGCCGGCCGGATCGCCGTAGAGGCGGTCCTTGAGCCGGTAGGCCTCGTTCACCAGCTCCATGACCGCGGCGATCGCGGTGTTGAACTGGAACCCGCGCTCGATGTCGCGGGTCACCTTGTCGATCGCCCAGTGGGCCTTCGCGAGCAGCCTTCGCGCGTCCCCCGAAGCGTCGGCTGCGGCCTGCGGCCTGCGGACTGCGGACTTCTCGACCACCTCCTGCGAGAGCCGCCAGAGCCGAGAGAGGAACCGGTTGACCCCCTCGATCGCCTTGTCCGACCAATCGGCGTCCTGGTCGGGGGGGCCCATGAAGAGGACGTAGGTGCGCGCGGTGTCGGCCCCGAAGCGGTCGACGATCTCCGCCGGGGCGACCACGTTCCCCTTCGAGCTCGACATCTTCGCCCCATCGCGGGTGACCATGCCGATCAGGAACAGCGCCGCGAACGGCTCCGAGACGTCGAGGAGCTCCATGTCCGTGAGCGCCTTGGTGAAGAAGCGCGCGTACATCAGATGGAGGATCGCGTGCTCGATTCCGCCGATGTACTGGTCGACCGGCATCCAGGCCGCGGCGGCCTCGCGGCTCCACGGCGCCCGGTCGTTGCGGGGGTCGCAGTAGCGAAGGAAGTACCAGGAGGAGTCGACGAAGGTGTCCATGGTGTCGGTCTCGCGGCGCGCCGGCCCTCCGCATCGTGGGCAGGTCGTCCGCACCCAATCCTCGGCCGCCGCGAGCGGCGAGCGGCCCCGCGGCCGGTAGTCGTCGACCTCCGGGAGCAGCACCGGAAGCTCCGAGTCGGGCACCGGCACGATCCCGCAGCCGTCGCAGTAGACGATCGGGATCGGACAGCCCCAATAGCGCTGGCGGGAGATGAGCCAATCGCGAAGGCGGAAGTGGACGGTGCGCTCGCCCCTGCCATCGGACGCGAGCCAGTCGACGATCTCCTCGTAGGCCTCGCGGTTGTGGGTGCCGTCGAAGCGGCCCGAGTTCACCATCCGGCCGTCGCCCATATACGGCAGGCCCTCATCGTCGCGAGCCTCGTCGGGATCCATGCCCTCGATCACGCGCCTGATCTCGAGGCGATGCGCCAGGGCGAAGTCGTAGTCGCGATCGTCGTGACCCGGCACCGCCATGATCGCGCCGGTTCCGTACTCCATCAGCACGTAGTCCGCGACGAACATCGGGATCCGCTCCCCGTTCACGGGGTTGACGACGGTCCGCCCGAGCGGGACGCCGGTCTTCTCGCGGTCCTCCACCCCCCGCTCCTCCGCCGACTCGAGCAGCGTCCGGTTCACGTACTCGCGCACCTCGTCCTCGCGCGGCAAGCCCGCCGCCAGGCGGAGGACGTCGGGATGCTCCGGGGCGAGGACGAAGAAGGTGGCGCCGAACAGCGTGTCCGGGCGGGTGGTGAACACCGGGTAGTCGGTGCCGAGATCCTCGCAGTGGAAGATCACCTCCGCTCCCTCGGAGCGGCCGATCCAGTTGCGCTGCATCGTCTTCAGGTGCTCGGGCCAGTCGATCTCGTCGAGGTCCGAGATCAGCGGGTCGGCGTAGTCGGTGATCCGGAACAGCCACTGCTCGAGCTGGCGTACCTCGACCTTCGCGCCGCAGCGCTCGCAGTGGCCGTCGACGACCTGCTCGTTCGCAAGGACGGTCTGGTCGTTGGGGCACCACTTCACCGCTGCCTCGGCGCGGTAGGCGAGGCCGCGCTCGAACAGCCGGAGGAAGATCCACTGCGTCCAGCGGTAGTGCGCCGGATCGTGCGAGGAGTGCTCGCGGCTCCAATCGATCGAGATCCCCCAGCGCTTGAACCAGTGACGGTAGGCGGCGATCGAGCGCTCGGTCGCCTCCCGCGGCGGCACGCCGGTCTTGATCGCGTTGTTCTCGGCCGGCAGGCCGAACGCGTCGTAGCCCATCGGGTGCATGACGCGGAAGCCGCGCCGGCGACGGTAGTGCGCGATCGCGTCGCCGAGCGCGTAGTTCTTCAGGTGCCCGACGTGCGGCTCCCCCGACGGGTAGGGGAGCATCTCGAGGACGTAGCTCTTGGGCTTGTCGGCCCCGAAGCCGGGCTCGCCGGGATTCGGCACCTTCCAGGTCCCCTCCCGCTCCCAGACCTCCTGCCAGCGGGCCTCGATCGCGCTGGGGTCGTAGCGGTCCATCGCAGCTGAGTTTAAGAGGCTGGCTCGAAGCCCCCTCGCGCGCAGCTGGCGGCACCGGTACGCGTCAGGCGGCGTCCTCGCCGGCTCGCGTGGCATAGAGCCACGCCACGCCGGCTGCGTCCTTGCCTGCCGCGCCCCGGCACTCGCCAGCCGCGCGCGCGGGGACTTCGAGACAGCCTCGAGTCGGCAGAGGAGCGGGCGTATAGTCGGCGCGGGCGAAGGAAGGAGGACGGATGGGACGCCTGATCAGGCTCGATCGAACCGGGCACACGACCCTGGCGGAGTGGACGGGCGAGGACGAGGCGGCGCAGCGGGCGGCGGTCTCCGCGTTCGAGGCCGAGCTCGAGCGCGGGATGATCGGCTCGGCGAGCGGCGGCGCCGGGACGGCGGTGGTGGTGCGCGAGCTGCCGCTCGACGCCGACCTGGTGATCATGCGCCGCCCGATCGCGGGCGGCTAGCCGCCTGCACGGGTGGCGGCCGAGCCGACGCTGACGGCGCCGGATGGCGGCGCCGGCCTCGATGAGGCGGCGGCGCTCTGGTGGCGCGAGAACGTCAGCCCCGCGAGCCTGCGCCGCGACGAGCGCCGCTGGACGCTGTGGACGGCGTGGATCGCCACGGTGTTCGTCGCGCCCGGACTGCTCCTGCTCTACATCGAGCCGCTCACCGCGCCGGTGGCGGCGATCTGCTTCGCCCACGCGTGGCTGATCCCGTGGCTGCAGGCGCGACGCGGCGCCGACCAGGCCGAGCCGATCGGCGGCGCGCGCGGCCCCGGTGCGGGCCGCCGCCCTGAGCGGGTGGCGATCGGACTGCTCGGTGACCTCGTCGGCCACGACGAGCGCGAGCTGCTCGACCGCAGCGGCCTCGTCCTCGAGCGCAGCGCGCTCGGCGTCTGGCTGATCGGCGAGCGCGGAGCGCTCCTCGTCCGCCCCGGCGGACGGCGCGTCGACTGCTGGTGCGTGCGCGTCGGCGATGCGAGCGAGCTGCCGGCGGCCGACCGCGCCGCCCACCTCCTGCTCGGTCTTCGCGAGGACGAGCTCGGATTCGCGAAGGTCGCGAACCTGTCGTTCTCGGGAGCCTGCTGGCGGGTGCGAACGAGGCTCGGCCCGCGCGCCGCGGAGGCGCTCGCCGCCGCCAGGCGTCTCGCCACGGACGCCGGCTAACCGGGCAGCGAGTCGACGAACTCGACGAACCTCGGGCCGTCGCGAAGCGGCGGCCCGTGGCCGAAGAGGACGAGCTTCGGCTCGAGCGGGCCGAGCTTTCGCGCCGAGCGGCGGTTCTCGAGCGGGTCGGGCGTCAGGTAGGGCATCGGCTCGTGGAGCCCCGGGCGCCCTGTCCAGATGTTGAGGTTGGTGAGGACGTCGCCCAGCACCAGCACGCGGTCGGCCTCCCGCCAGAGGGCGATGTGTCCGGCGGAGTGCCCGGGGACGTCGATGACCCGAAAGCCGGCGACCACGTCGCCCTCGCGGAGCGGCCGGTCGACGGGCCGGGCGGGCCCGGTGAAGAAGCTGTCGTAGAAGTGGGCGACCGGGTGGTCGGGCTGGCGCTCGCGGATCAGACTCGGCTCCTCGGCGGCGTCGACGTCGCCTTCGCCGACCCAGTACGGGATCCCGAGCACGGCGCAGACCTCGGCGCTCGCGCCGTGGTGGTCCGGGTGCGCGTGCGTGATCGCGTGCGCCGCCACCTCGTGCCCCTCGAGCTGGCGGAGGATCCTCCGGCAGGAACGCCGGCCACCGGCGTCGACGAGGACGTCGCCGACGAGGTAGGCGTTGATCGCATTCGGCAGCGCGACCGTGTCGAGGTGCCAGAGACCGTCCGTGAGCTGCTTCACATCCCGCAGGTTATGGACGGCCGCGGAGCAGGCGCCTGGTGAGGCCCTCGATGGTGCCGATCCCGTAGGACATCGACGGATCCCCGTCGGTCAGCACCGCGATCGCCAGCTTCTCCTCGCCACGGTGGAGCCGGGCGACCTGATGGACGAGCTGGCCGCGCCCGGTCGGCCGCCAGCCGCCCTTGAAGTCCACCCGCCAGCCGCGCGGCCGGGCGACGGCGGGGATGCCCCAACTCTCGAAGCCGGCGATGTGCGAGAGGAGGTCGTCGGCGTAGCGGCGGAACTGCGGGGCGATCAGCCGCTCCATCTCGAAGAAGAAGCGCGCCTGGTCGGCCGCGCTGGTCATCGCGTTGGCCCAGATCCCGACGATCGAGAAGTCGGTCATCCCGGCGCGGCGGGCGAGCGCCCGCAGCCGGCCATCGCCGACGCGGGACCAGGCCGCCGTGGCGGCGGCGTTGTCCGAGACGTGGATCATCGGGAAGAGAATCGCTCGGTCGGCGCCGGAGAGCGGTCGATGCTGGGCGGCGCGCATATCGAGGTAGGCGACGAGCAGCATCGCCTTGACGACGCTGGCGCTGACGAAGCGACGATGGATCTCGGAGCCGTACATGCGGTTCTCGCTGCCGATCACGGCGAACGAGTGGATGCCTGCTCGCCTTGCGAGGTAGCGGGCGGCGGCTGCGATCGAGCCCTTCGCCGGGTAGCCGAATGGGGCGCGCCCGGCGCCCTGGTAGAGGGCGTGGACGCCCCCGTTGAAGCGGCGAGCACCACAGCGCGGGTGGGTGCCCGGCGGGCCAAGGGCGTGGCGCGAGGCCACGTCGAGGCACGCGGCCCAGCGGAAGCGACCGGCGCGCGGTACCGGGAGGATCGCCCGGAGCCTCGTCGAGGAGGGCCGGATCGGGCGCGACCGGGTGGTCTTCACGCGGCGGACATCGCGTCCCGGCCCGCGCCCCAGATACCAGAGCACCTTCCGGCCGCCCCACCGCAGGTCGGAGGGGTGGGTGGTGTCGACGACGACCTCGACCCGCCCGTGGGGCAGCGGGCGCACGCGAGAGCGGACCCGTTCGTCGACGGTGACGGGGACGATCCGGCTGCGGGCGGAGACGGGCCCCGCGACCCGGACCCGGTAGCGGGTGTCGCGCCGCGGCTTGATCGAGAACCCGTAGGAGCCGCCGGCGTCCGTCTGTCCCATCGCGACCGGGTGGAAGGACCGGTACGGGTAGGGGTCGGCGAGCAACTCGAGCGCGAGGCCGGCCACGCCGGCGGGTTCGTCGGAGACGGTTCCGGACACCACCGTCGACGATCCGAAGGTGAACACCGCGGGCCGGGCCCGGGCGGTGATCGAGGCGCCGCCGGCTCGGGCCGCTCCCGGCAGCGTCGCGAAGATCGCGAGCGCCGTGACCACGATCGCCCCGACCGCGGGCAGACGCCCGGGCGGGCCGTGCGCCGAGAGCCCTGCCATAGTCGGGAGGACCCTATCCCGCGGGATTGCGCCCCTGGCCGGAATCGCCGAACACACCGGCGCCCGGACGATCGGGAGCCGCCGAGTGCGCCGTCGCGGCCCCGAGCGATGCTAACGTCGGCGCCGCGGAGGCGAGGCGGACGAATGAGACGGCCAGGGATGTCGGCCTGGACAGGGGGCACGCTCGTCGCGGCGCTGGTCGCGACCGGCGCGGCCGCGTTCGTCCTTTCCGGCGGCCGATCGGCCCCCGCGCGTGGCCAGGCACTCGGCGCCCCGACCGTGACGACGGGGCCCGCCGATCGATTCCACCTCCACTCGGCGCGCCTCACGGGCTCGGTCGACCCGAACGGGCTCGAGACGAGCTACCAATTTCAGTACGGCCGGACGACCGCCTACGGCTCCTCGACCCCCGTGGTCGACGCCGGCGCCGGCTTCGCGACGCTCCCGGTCGCCGCGGCGCTTTCGGGGCTCGCGCAGGGGACGACGTTCCACTACCGCCTCATCGCCACGAACTCGCTCGGGGTCGCCGCCGGCGCCGACGCGACCTTCTCAACCCGCGATCCGCGGATCGGCGGCCGCTACCGGGTCCGGCTACGAATCCTGAGCGGGGGCCGGGCGTTCGGCCAGCACCAGGGGAAGGTCGTCCACCGCGGCTACTCCTTCCGGCCCCGGTGCTCGGGTTCGCTGTGCGGTGCTCTGCGCCTCGTCCGCGACGGCAAGCGGGGACGGTTCCGAAGCACCCTGCGGCGCGCTCGGTCGGGCGTCTACGTGGGCACGGAGCGGTTCCGCGGCGGCCGCTGCAACGATGGTCTTCGCTTCCACACCGATGCCCCGATCCGGATCGCGGTCCGGCGGACATCGGGCGATCACGCGTCGCGAATCCACGGCCGCCTGGCGATCAAGCTGGGGGGCTGCGCGCGGGGGTCCGAGCGGGCGCGGCTGCGCGGGCGGCCGCGCCGGTGAGGGGGAGATCGTGAGCGCCCTGCTGCCCGCATTCCTGACGGCCGCCGGGGTGCTGG
>JBKPNB010000087.1:0-10180 GCA_046732395.1 Actinomycetota bacterium
GGCGATCGTCGCGGCGATCGCCGAGGCCCACGGCGGACACGCCGCCGCCGCCAACGCGGCCGGCGGCGGCGCGGCGTTCACGGTGACGCTGCCGCGGGCCGGCGTCGTGGCCGCCGCCCTGCCCGCCTAGCCGGTCTCAGCCGCTCTGGGAGGAACGCCTGACGCTGATCGTGATCAGCCACGACCCGCAGGTCGCGGACACCGCGCCCCGGGTCGTTCGTCTCGCCGACGGGCGGATCGCGAGCGCCGACGGAGCCACTCCGCTCCCGACGCTGGCGGTGGAATCCCCGGAGGCCGCGCGATGACCGGCATCGGCCTTCCCCGCCGGGCGCGCGCGGCCTCCGCCACCGCCGCTAGCGGGCGAAGCTGCGGTAGGGCGCGTAGCGCCGGCTTCGTGCGTCCCATTTCCTCAGAGCCGAATCGAGACCAGCGCGATCGCGAGCGCCGGGATCGCCACCGACAGCGCCCGCAGCGCGCCGTCGAGCGGCCCCGCGAGCGCGGCGGCGTCGAGCTCGATCCGGGTCCCATCCGCCAGCCGCTGCTCGCCACCGACGGACACGGTCCGGCGCCGGAGCCGCCGCACCGGGGTCGAGAGCCTGCGCTGGGCGACGCTGACCCAGAAGCAGGCGAGGGTGACGCCGATGCCCGCGATCGCCTCGCCGGCGGTGTGGACGGCGAGCGCGTTCGACCACCAGCCGACGAAGGCCGGGAACGCGCCCCATGCAGCCGCAAACCAGAAGTCTCCGTGGAAGCGCCCGCCGGCGAGCTCGAGGTTGTAGGCGGGGACGAGGAGGGCGCCGCAAACCACGAGCGGGAGCAGCGAAAGCGAGACGACGAACAGGCCGGCGATCCCGATCGCGACCGCGCCGCCGAGGCCGAGGACGGCCAGGCATATGAGCGTTCGGTCTGAGAGCTTCGTTCGCAGCGGGCGCCCGCGGAGCTCGTCGAGGGCGTGGGCGCTGACGCCGACCGCGAGGAAGAAGGCCCCGAGCGCGGCGCCCAGCCGGTCGAGGTGCACCGCCGGGGCGGCCGCGGCCCCGAGCGCCACGTAGCTCAGGTGCCAGAGGGTGTAGGGAGGGTGGAGGATCGTGACCAGGTCGCGCCAGCCACCGGGACGGAGCGCGTAGAAGGCGGGGCCGCGGAGCCGGCGCGGGCGGGCCTCAACCGCCATCGCGGGTCCCCCAGATGACGACGCCGCCGCCGAGGCTCATCCGCCGCACCGCGACGGCGCCGATCCCCGCCGCGCGCCACAGCTCGCGCTGACGCTCGAGCGGCCAGCGCCGGTAGAGGCCCTCGATGCTCGGGCCGAGGAAGGTCCCCACCCGCCACCAGCGCCGACCGCCGAGCGCGAACCCGAGCGCCGGGAGGACGGCGCGGGCGTAGGCGCGCCACAGCGGCCGCCAGAACGGCGGCTCGGGGACCGCGAACTCGAGGCAGGCGATCCGGCCGCCGGGGCGCACGACCCGCGCCAGCTCGGCGAGGGTGGCGCCCGGGTCGTCGACGTAGCGCAGCAGGTACGTGAAGGTGAGGTGATCGAACTCGCCGTCGGTGAACGGCAGCGACTCGGCCTCGCCGCGGACGAGCTCGACCCGCTCGGCGAGCGCCGGC
The DNA here is from genome assembly GCA_046732395.1 of Actinomycetota bacterium. Classification (GTDB taxonomy): domain Bacteria; phylum Actinomycetota; class Thermoleophilia; order Solirubrobacterales; family 70-9; genus JAWVFM01. Next base: position 1,609 of record JBKPNB010000087.1, read on the forward strand.
GCCCGCTCGAGCCGCCGCCGCGCGGCGGCGAGCATCTCCTCGCTCTGGTCGAGGCCGACCACCCGACAGCCGTAGCGCTCGACGAGTGCGCGGGCGACGAGGCCGGTGCCGGTGGCGACGTCGAGGACGCGCTCCTCGCGGCCGGCTCCGACCGCGGCCACCATCGCGCGCCGCCAGCGGGGGTCCTGCCCGAAGCTCAGCAGCGCGCCGAGAAGGTCGTAGCGGGGGCCGAGGCCGGCGAACAGCTCGAGCGCCTGGCGCTTTCGCGGGCTGGTCGTGACGGCGGCGATGGCCGGGCGAATGTACCGCCCGCTGGTGTTCCCGCGCCACCTAGCTGCGAGAATTATGGGTGAAGAGATTCGATGCCAAGCGAGGAGAGGCGATGGCGACCAAGGACAGCACCCAGACCCAGCAGTCGGACGGCGCCGTCGCCGCCGACGGCGCCGGCACGCTGAGCGTCACCGACAACCGAACCGGCAAGAGCTACGAGCTCGAGGTCACCGACGGGACGGTGCGGGCGATGGACCTGCGGCAGATCAAGGCGTCCGAGGACGACTTCGGGCTGATGAGCTACGACCCGGCGTTCACGAACACCGCGTCGTGCCGGTCGGCGATCACGTTCATCGACGGCGAGAAGGGGATCCTCCAGCACCGCGGCTACCCGATCGAGCAGCTCTGCGAGAGGTCGAGCTACCTCGAGGTCGCCTACCTGCTCGTCTTCGGCGAGCTCCCGACCGAGGCCCAGCTCGAGCGGTGGAAGTTCGACGTCGTCCATCACACCTTCGTCCACGAGGACATCAAGAACCTGTTCGAGACCTTCCGCTACGACGCCCACCCGATGGGAATGCTGCTGTCCGGCGTCGGCGCGCTCTCGACCTTCTATCCCGACGCCAAGCACATCGACGACCCCGAGGAGCGCTACATGGCGGCGATCCGGCTGATCGCCAAGGTGCCGACCCTCGCCGCGTTCGCCTACCGCCACAGCCTCGGGCTCCCCTACGTCTATCCCGACAACGAGCTCGACTACCCCGGCAACTTCCTCTCGATGCTGTTCAAGAAGACCGAGCTCAGCTACGAGCCCGACCCGCGGCTGGCGAAGGCCCTCGACGTGCTCTTCATTCTCCACGCCGACCACGAGCAGAACTGCTCGACGAACGCGGTCCGCGACGTCGGCTCCTCGCAGGTCGACCCCTACTCGGCGGTCGCCGCCGGCGTCGCCGCGCTCTACGGCCCGCTCCACGGCGGCGCCAACGAGGCGGTGCTGCGGATGCTGCGGCGGATCGAGAGCCCCGACAACGTGCCCGACTTCCTGGCGAAGGTGAAGGAGCGCGAGGAGCGGCTGATGGGGTTCGGCCACCGGGTCTACAAGAACTACGACCCCCGGGCCCGGATCATCCAGAAGCACATGGACGAGGTGTTCGAGGCCACCGAGTACAACCCGCTGGTGGAGATCGCCCGCGAGCTCGAGAAGCGGGCCCTCGACGACGACTACTTCACCTCGCGCAAGCTCTACCCGAACGTCGATTACTACTCGGGGATCATCTACGAGGCGCTCCAGATCCCGACCGAGATGTTCACGGTGATCTTCGCCATCCCCCGAACCGCGGGTTGGGTCTCGCAGTGGATGGAGATGAACGACGACTCCGAGCAGAAGATCGCCCGCCCCCGCCAGATCTACACCGGCCACCGCGACCGCGACTACGTCGACATCGGCGACCGCGAGGGCCCCGAGAAGATCACGGGCCCGCCTGCGCGCCGCCCGAAGCGCCAGCGGCGCGGGGCGTAGCCCGAGGCCAACCTCTCGCCTAGAGGAGGCACCTCGCTCGCCATCGCGCCTGGAACCGGCGCGTGACGGATCGAAGCTCCCTGGCCTTCGCGCCGGGTAGTGGCGGCACCCACCCCCCAAGCGACCGGCTGCCCGAGGGCGAGTCGGCGGAGTCCGGAGGTGAGCGGGCCGCCCGGGCCGAGGAGCGGGCGAGCGTCGAGGGGCTCCGCGGGCTCGGACTGTCGATCACGCAGGCGGCGCGGCTGGTGACCAATCGCGAGGCCCGCGGCGGCTTCGCCTCGCTCGACGAGCTCGATGCGGTCCCCGGCCTGCCGGCCGAGCAGCGCGCGGAGCTTCGCGAGCGAGCCCACGTCGACGCTTCGACAGCCTGAAATCCCTCGCCGAGAGGCGCTAGCTTGCGGGCCGCATGGCGAGAAGCTGGCGGCTGACGATCAGGCACGGCTCGGAGGTCCGCAAGGCCACCTTCTACGACCTCAACGAGGCGATCGACGCGATGCGAGCCGCGGCGGTGGAGATCGTCCGCGCCGGGCCGCTCAAGCCGGCCTCGGGCTTCCGCGAGTACGAACCGGCCGAGCGGGTCGCGGCGCGGCTCGCGATCTGGACCGGCGGCCTCCTCCGCGGCCGCGAGGCGGGGATCGACATCATGGGCGACGGGGCCCTGATCCCCTACACCGGGGTCATCCACCGCCGACCGCTCGAGGGGCGAAGCCCCGACCGCGCCTTCGAGGCGGTCACCGAGGCGCTTCGGTGAGCGACCCCGAGATCCCGAAGGGGAGCTACGCCGCGGGCCGCCGGGCGCTGCTGCCGCGGGGGGCCGAGCGACCGATCACGGTCTACGTCAACGGGGTCGAGCAGGTCGAGCGCTCCGACTACCGGATTCGGGGTCGGGAGATCGTCTTCGCGCGGCCGATCGTCAAGGAGGAGAAGCTTTCCGGGATCCGCTGGCTCTCGATGCTGATCGGGGTCGTCGGCACCTACCGCAAGCACGAGACGGTGGACATCGAGTACCGGCGCGGCGGCGCTACCAAGCTCGCCTCGGACGTGCAGATCCTGCCGGACTGAGAAGCGGCCCGCAGCTAACCGAGCCCGACCAGGCTCGCGACGCGGTCGCGGTGCTGGCGGGAGGTGCCGAGGAGCTCGGCCGAAACGCGGGCGCGCTTGAGGAGGAAGTGGATGTCGTGCTCCCAGGTGAAGCCGATGCCGCCGAAGACCTGGAGGGCTGCGGCGGTCACCGAGCGGGCGGCATCCGAGGCGCGCGCCTTGGCCATCGAGGAGGCGAGCGGCAGCGACTCGGGCTCGGCTCCCGCGGTCCAGGCCGCGTAGTAGGTGAGCGAGCGCGACTCCTCGACGTCGTAGAGCATCTCCGCGCAGCGGTGCGAGACGGCCTGGTAGGCGCCGATCGGCCGGCCGAACTGCTCGCGCTCCTTGGCGTAGGCGACCGCCATATCCATCGCCCGGGCAGCGACACCGGTCAGCTCGGCGGCGAGCGCGACGACGGCCCGGTCGGCGGCGGCCCCGGCGTCGCCGGGGACCTCCTCGCCGCCGTCGGCCGAGACCTTGAAGTAGCGGCGGGTCGTGTCGATGAGGTCGAGCGGTTCGATGGTGGCGTCGGAGGGGTCGAGGACGCGGGCGGCGTCCTCGCCCGCCGACAGCACCAGGACCGCGGCGCCCCCGGCGTCGGGGACCACGGATCTCTCGGTCCGTCCGTCGAACGCGGCCGCCGCCAGCGTCTCGCCGGAGGCGACGCCGGGCAGCCACCGCTCGCGCTGCTCGTCGGAGCCCCCAGCCAGGAAGAGAGCGGCGTTCCAGGTCGACATCAGAGGAGTCGGCGCCAGCACGTAGCCGCTCTGCTCGGCGATCAGGGCCAGCTCGATGAGGCCGAGGCCCTGGCCGCCATCCTCCTCGGCGATCGCTATGCCCGGCCAGCCCAGCTCGGAGATCTCCCTCCAGATCGCGTCGTCGTAGGCGCGCGACTCGGCCAGCTCACGAACCCGCTCGGGCTGGAAGCGATCAGACAGGAACTCGCGCGCGGTCGACTGGATCTCGCGCTGCTCGTCGGTGAGGCCGAAGTTCACGGCAGTGCTACCGGAGACGAGGGAGCCCGAGGACGCGCTCGGCGACGATGTTTTTGAGCACGTCGGTGGTCCCCCCCTCGATCGAGTTCGCCTGCGAGCGCAGGAACCGGTGGCTCCACTCCTCTCCCCAGGCGAGGCCCTCGACGCCGAGGACGTCGGTGGCGAAAGCCGTCATGTCCTGGTTGAGGTCGGCCCACTCCCACTTCGAGATCGACCCCTCGGGCCCCGGGATGCCGGTCTTCATCGTCGCCGTCAGCGTCCGCAGGGCGCCGAGGCGGAGCGCCTCGATGCCGATCTGAAGCTTCGCGACGTGCTCACGGACGCCGGGGTGGTCGCCAAGCCCGGCCTCGTTGACCATCTCGATCAGCTCGGCGAGGCCTGTCCGCAGCCCGAGCGCGGCCGATGCGCCGAGGCCGGCGCGCTCGTTCATCAGGGTCGTGATCGCGACGTTCCAACCGTTGCCGACGCCGCCGACGACGTTCTCGTCCGGGATCCAGGCCCCCTCGAAGAAGAGCTCGTTGAACTCCGCCTCGCCGGTGATCTGCCGCAGCGGCCGGATCTCGACCTCGTCCTGCTCCATGTCGAGCAGGAAGTAGGTCAGGCCCTTGTGCTTCGGCGCCTCGGGGTCGGTGCGGGCGACGAGCATGCACCACTTCGCGTACTGGGCGAAGCTAGTCCAGACCTTCTGCCCGGTGATGAGCCAGCCGCCGTCGTCCTTGACCGCCCGGGTCTTCAGCGAGGCGAGGTCGGAGCCCGCCTCGGGCTCGGAGAAACCCTGGCACCAGATCTCCTCGGCGGAGAGGATTGGCTCCAGGTAGCGCTCCTTCTGCTCGGTGGTGCCATGGGCGATCACCACCGGCCCGCCCATCACGAGCCCGAGGACGTTCGCCGGCCGCGGCGCCTTCGCCCGCCCCATCTCCTCGCCGAAGATCGCCTGCTCGATCAGGCTCGCCCCGCGGCCGCCGTACTCGGCCGGCCACGAGATCCCCGCCCAGCCGCCGGCGTGGAGGGTCCGCTGCCAGTCGGTCGCGAACTCGATCCACTCGTCGGTGCCGCTGCGCGGCTCCTCGCCCGGATGGTTCGCCTCGAGCCACTCGCGAACCTCGTCGCGAAAGGCGGCCTCCTCTTCGGTCAGCGTCAGGTCCATCCGACCGCGGGAATCTACCGGTACGCGGGTTCCGCTACGGGCGCCGCGGCTTAGAGGCCTAGCCGACGGCGTAGAGCATGACCACGGCGGTCACCACCCAGGTGACCGCGGCGAACACCATCCCCGGGTCCTCGATCAGGATCACCGCCGTCGAGCGAGTGTCGCGGCGATCGTAGATCAGATACAGGTAGCGGAAGATCCCGTAGAGCACCGATGGGAGCGTCGCCAGCATCTTCGACCCGATGTGGGGCGAGTTGATCGCGTAGATCACGTAGCTGAGGATCGCGGCAGCGGTGACCATCGAGACCATCTGGTCGAGGAACGGGATCGAGTAGTGCTCGAGGACGGGGCGGGTTCTTGTGGGGGCGGCGCCCGCCGAGGCAGCGGGCGGAGCCGGTTCGGCCGACTCGGCGCCGGGGTCGGCCTCGAGGATCGCCTCCTGGCGGCGCTTCGTGAAGCCGAGGAACAGCGCGAGCATCCCGGTGCAGACGAGCAGGTAGGGCGAGGCGTGGGCCTCGACCGCGACCGCGCCGGCGACGACGCGGAGGATAAAGAGCGAGGCGATCGTCATCACGTCGATGATCACGAGCCGCTTGAGCCCCAGCGAGTAGGCGACGGTGGCCACCCCGTAGAGGGCGACGAGGCCGGCGACCTCGAGCGACGCACCGACCAGCCCGATCAGGATCGCCCCCGCGGCGAGCGCGCCGGCCGCGGCCCAGGCGACGTTCGGGGCCAGGGCGCCGCTGGCGATCGGCCGGTGGCGCTTGTCGGGATGGCGGCGGTCGAGCTCGACGTCGCCGAGGTCGTTGAAGAGGTAGCCGGCGCTGGAGATCGCGCAGAAGGCGATGAAGGTGAAGACGGCGTCGGCGACCTGCGCCGGCTCGTCGAACTTCTTCGCGAAGACGAGGCCAGCGAAGACGAGGAGGTTCTTGATCCATTCCCCCGGCCGCATCGCAACGAGGAGGGAGCGGGCGGTCGAGGGCCGTGGGGCTCGCCGCTGCTCGGAGATCACGTGGGCGCCGCGCCGCTCCTCGGTTGCGGTCTCCATTAGGGAAAGGTTAGGGGCGGGGGCGGAGACCCTCGGGTTCCCGCGCCCGATGGCTACCTTGCAGGACATGGGTAGGCGGTGGCTTGCGTACGGGATCGCAGGCAGTGCTCTCCTCCTTGCCGGCTGCAGCGGGGGCGGCGGCTCGACGAGCGGCTCCGGCGCCTCGAGCGGCTCGGGCGACTCCGGGCCGAGCGCGGCGGCGGTCTGCGCGAAAGTGCCGACCAAACCCGTGGCGCGGATCGTCAAGGAGGCTGGCGCGCGGGCACCGGCCCTGCGGCGCGCGGCGGGCGGGACCGCGCAGCTCGTCAAGTGCTCGTTCATGGCGAGCGGGGTGCACGTCGACTTCAACCTCGATCTGGCCGCGAACTCGCAGCAGCGCTTCGACAACCGGGTGGTCGAGATGACCCAGTTCAGCAATGCCCGCCCGGCGACCCGGCCGCGGCCGGTGCCCGGGGTCGGCGATGCGAAGTCCGGCAACGAGGGGGCGCAGTGGATCCCGGCGCTCGACCAGCTCCTCGCCTTCCGGCCCGGCCGCTACCTGATCGTCGACTTCAGCGTCGAGGGCGCGTCCGACGACGCGAACCGCGCCGGCGCGGCCGCGCTCGCGCGCCTCGCCTTTCCGGTGCTGCCCGGCGCGAAGGGTGCGGGCCGCGAGCGCCCGTCGCCGGGCGGCTGAGCCTCAAAGCGGGTCGATCAGCATCAAAGCGGGTCGATCAGCACGCCCGGGTTGAGGATCCCGCCCGGGTCGAGGGCGGCCTTCGCGGCGCGAAGCGCGGCGGCGAACGGCTCCGGCCGCTGGCGGTCGTACCAGGGCCGGTGGTCGCGACCGATCGCGTGATGGTGGGTGATCGTTCCGCCGGCGGCGATCACGGCCTCGGAGACCGCGGACTTGATCTCGCCCCACTGGGCGACCTCGCCCCCGCGGCGGGCCGGCGCGAGAACCGTGTAGTAGGGGGCCGGCCCGTCGGGATAGACGTGGGTGAAGCGGCACGACAGACGCGGCGACCCGGCGCCGTCGGGAGGGGAGCCGCAGGCGGCGGCGATCGCCGCCCGCGCCGCATCGGTCACCGACGCGTGGAAGTCGGCGAATCGATCCCAGGTGATCGCGGTCTCGAACGTGTCGCTGAGGACGCCGATTGCGACGAACGTGTCGCGCAGATACGGCGCGCCGAGAAAGGCGCTTCGCCAGCTCGAGACCGCGTCCGAGCTCTTCCCGTCTCCGCCCTCCGCGAACCGCGGTCCGCGGTCCGTGGACTCAAGCTCGCCGCCGTGGTCGCCCGCGCACTCGAGCGCCAAGCGCATCTCCTCGTCGACCGGATCGTGGGCGGACTCGAAGCCGAGGACGAGCAGCGCCTTGCCCGCGGGCCCGGCGCCCGTCACCGCCGACTCGGTCGCGTCGAGGAGGCGGCAGTTGGTCGGGTAGAGCGTCGACTGGGCGAGCTCGCGGACCGCCTCGGCGCCGGCGTCGAAGCCCTCGAAGGCGACGCCCGCCGAGAGCTTGAAGCGCGGCCGGGCGTGGAGGCGAACCCAGGCCTCGGTGATCACCCCGAGCGTACCCTCGGAGCCAACCAGCATCCGGTCCGGGCTCGGCCCCGCGCCCGAGCCCGGCAGACGCCGGCTCTCCCAGCGGCCGGCGGGGGCGATCGCCCGCACCGACTCGACGAGGTCGTCGATATGGGTGTAGAGGGTCGCGAAGTGCCCGCCGGCGCGGGTCGCGATCCAGCCCCCGAGCGAGGAGTACTCGAACGACTGCGGGAAGTGGCGGAGGGCGAGGCCGTGCTCGCGGAGCCGGTCGGAGAGCGCCGGGCCGAGGATCCCCGCCTGCACGCGGGCGGCACGCGAGACCGGGTCGACCTCGAGCACCCGGTCGAGGCCCTGGAGGTCGATCGTCACGGCCCCGCGGTAGGCATCGCCGACCCGCGGCTCGACCCCGCCGACGACGCTGGTACCGCCGCCGTAGGGGATCGCGGCGAGCCGCGCCTCGGCGCACCAGGCGAGCAGCCGCTCGACGTCGGCCTCCTCGGCGGGGAAGGCGACGAGGTCGGGCGGGTTGTCGATCGCGCCGCGAAATCCGCGGACGACGTCGGTGTATGCCTTGCCGAGGGAGTGCGAGACGCGCTCGTGGGGCCCGGCGCTCACGATCCCGGCGAGCGAGGCGGGCGCCTCGACCCGCGGTGGCGGCAGCTCGATGGCCTCGAGCGGGGCGGGCTCCTCGACCGGCCCGACGTCGAAGCCGAGCCGCTCGCGGATCGCACCCGCCGCCGCCTCGAGCGCGGGGCGGTCCGGCTGCTGGTCCTCGTAGCCCCAGCCCCAGTGCTTGCGGCGTCTTCCTACCAGTGCACCCCGCGCATCAGGTAGGCGAACGCCACCTGCTCGCGCGAGGCCTGCTCGTCCGCGCCGGCCGCTGGCGCCGGGCGATCGGCGGAGGCCGCCCGCCTCTCCCTGGCGCCCTCCCGCGCGGCGCGCGAGTCCGGGAACAGGGGGTAGGCGCTGTTGAGGATGTAGTCGATCGACTT
>JBKPNB010000088.1:0-4130 GCA_046732395.1 Actinomycetota bacterium
GGTTAATACCGAGCGCCGAACGACCACGTCTCGTCATGGGACGAGTCGCGAACGGTCGCGCGCTGCGCCCGCGAGCGACCAGCCCTTCGGACTGGCAGGTTCTCGACGTCGGCCGGATGAAGCGAGCAGTCGTACTCGGACGAGAAGACCGGCGATCTGAGCCGGGCAGCCGGTTTGTTCTGACTGACACATCGATCGATCATCACGAGGAGGACCCATGAACGCGAAGGCTGACGTACTGCTCGTCTGCTATGACGGATCCGAGGACGCGAAGCATGCGATCAGGGTCGCCGGCCGCCTGCTCGGCGGTAAGCCTTCATTGGTCCTGACCGTGTGGCAGCAGACCGCCGCGCTCGGCAGCTTCAACTGGTCGATGGCGACCGCCGAGATGGTCGACTTCGTTGAGCTCGATCGGGCCGCCGCCGAGGACGGCGACCGCGTCGCCAGCGAGGGTGCCCGGATCGCCGAGGATGCAGGTCTCGCGGCGGAGCCGATCGCCGTCGAGGCGACCGGGCCTGTCTGGACCGCGATCCTCGAGATCGCCGAGCGCGAGGGCGCGGCGGTCATCGTCATGGGGTCCCGGGGGCTCACCGGGGTGCGCTCGCTGCTGCTGGGAAGCGTCTCCAGCGCCGTCGCACATCATGCCCACAGGCCGACGCTGATCATCCCTCGTTCCGATGGCGACGAGGGCGCCGGCACCGCCTGACAACGGCGCCCGCATGACACGGAGGAGCCCAGCACAAGCGTAAGAATGATGGCCTGAGCCCGCGCTAACGGGGCATGAGAAAAGAAGACAGCCCGGTGCGCGCGTTGAACTTTGACGCCCGAGCGCGCCCGGAGGAGTTCGGCGGAGCGCTGCCGGCGACCGCGATCCGCGCGGGTTCGCAGCGCCTCGGATGGCGAAGCCATCGGCAGTGGTGTGCCGGACGCCACGGTTTGATCCACAGGGGAGCGTGAGCGGCGATGGCGATCGATGTGCGCGCCAAGCGGATCTACGACCCGCCCGAGCGCGGCGACGGATATCGAATCCTGATCGACCACGTCTGGCCGCGCGGGGTCTCGCGCGAGCGCGCCCGGCTCGACGAGTGGGCCCGCGAGCTTGCTCCGAGCGACGGGCTGCGCAAATGGTTTGACCACGTCCCGTCCCGATTCGCGGAGTTTCGCGTCCGCTACCGCGCCGAGCTAGCCGCCCAAGGCGAGCGCCTCGACGAGCTTCGCCGCCGCGCCGCACGGGGCCGAGTGACGATCCTCTACGCCGCCCGGGACTCCGAGCACAATGACGGCGTCGTTTTGGCGGAGCTCCTGGGCGATGTTTGAGCCGGTGGCACACCCTGCCAGGATGGCGCGCAGAGACCCGCACCTTGCCGTGACGCCGCAGGGCAGGCCGGCGCCGGAGACGTTCCTGGCCGGGGCGCGGGCGCTCGGCACGAAGCCGGGGCAGGCGGCAGTGTTCGAGGATGCGCTGGCGGGGGTGGCGGCCGGACGAGCGGGTGGCTTCGCATGCGTGGCGGGGGTCGATCGCGCCGGTCGGGTTGACGCGCGGCGCGAGCGCGACGCCGACGTCGTGGTGTCGAATCGCGCCGAACCGCTGGACGCGACGTGATCGGGCACCCCGCATTTTCGGTCGAGCCGTGGGCGCTCTGCGAGACCGAGCTCGACCTCGACGTCATCGAGCAGGCGGGGTCGGTGTTCGCGCTTGCCAACGGGCACATCGGGCTGCGCGGAAACCTCGACGAGGGCGAGCCACCAGGCCTGCCGGGCACCTACCTCAACGGCTTCTACGAGCAGCGCCCGCTGCCCTACGCTGAGGCTGGGTACGGCTATCCAGAGGCGGGGCAGACCCTGGTCAACGTCACCAACGGCAAGATAATCCGCCTGCTGGTCGACGACGAGCCGTTTGACCTGCGCTTCGGCGAGCTCCGAAGCCACGAGCGGACCCTTGACTTCCGGGAGGGGGTGCTGCGGCGCCAGGCCGAGTGGCGCTCCCCGGTCGGCAAGCGTGTGCGGGTGTCTTCGGTGCGGCTGGTCTCGTTCGTCCAGCGGGCCGTCGCCGCCATCCTCTATGAGGTCGAGCCGCTGGACGCGCCGGCGCGGCTGGTGGTGCAGTCCGAGCTGGTGGCCAACGAGCCGATGCCCTCGGGCGCGCTCGATCCGCGCGCAGCGGCGGAGCTGGGCTCGGTGCTGCGCTCGGAGCAGTTTGCAGACCATGACGCCCGGGTCGTGTTGGTGCACATCACGCGAAGAAGCGCGTTGCGGATGGCCGCCGCGATGGATCACATCGTCGACGGGCCGCCGGGGACCGACACCGCTACCGAGAGCCACGCAGATCTCGGGCGCGTGACGATTGCGGCGGACGTGGAACCCGGGCAGCGGTTGCGGGTGGTCAAGCTGCTCGCCTACGGATGGTCGAGTCGACGCTCCACGGCCGCGCTCCGCGACCAGGTCGCCGCAGCGCTGGCCGAGGCGCGCCACACCGGCTGGGAGGGGCTGCTCGCCGAGCAGCGCCAGTACCTCGGCGACTTCTGGGGCCGCGGCGACGTCGAGCTCGAGGGCGACGCCGAGCTCCAGCAGGCGGTGCGCTTCGCGCTCTTTCACACGCTCCAGGCGGGGGCCCGGGGCGAGCGGCGCGCGATCGCCGCGAAGGGCCTGACCGGCCCAGGCTATGACGGGCACAGCTTCTGGGACACCGAGGCCTTGGTGCTGCCCGTGCTCACCTACACGGCGCCGCACGCTGCCCGCGACGCGCTGCTCTGGCGTCACGCGACACTCGACCTGGCCCGAGACCGAGCCAAGCTCTTGGGATGGAAGGGCGCGGCGTTCCCCTGGCGGACGATCGACGGGCAGGAGTGCTCGGGGTACTGGCCGGCGGGCACGGCCGCCTTTCACGTCAACGCGGACATCGCCGATGCCGTCGGGCGCTACCAGGCCGCGAGCGACGACCGGGCGTTCGAGCGTGAGGCCGGGCTCGAGCTACTGGTCGAGACGGCGCGGCTGTGGCGCTCGCTGGGGCACCACGACGCAGCCCGCGAGCGCTTCTGCATCGACGGTGTGACCGGCCCCGACGAGTACAGCGCTGTGGCTGACAACAACGTCTACACCAATCTGATGGCGCAGCGAAACCTGCGCCTGGCCGCTGACGCCGTGGAGCGCCACCCCGGCCGGGCCGCAGAGCTCGGGGTCGACCCAGACGAGGTCGCCGCGTGGCGTGCGGCGGCGGACGCGATGACGGTCCCGTTCGACGAGCGGCTCGGCGTCCACTCCCAGGCCGAGGGCTTCACCCAGCACGAACTCTGGGATTTCGAGCACACCGAGCCTGATCAGTACCCGCTCCTGTTGCACTTCCCCTACGTCGATCTCTATCGCAAGCAGGTCGTTAAACAGGCCGACCTCGTTCTCGCGCTGCACCTGCGCGGAGACGCGTTCACGCCCGAGGAGAAGGCTCGCGACTTCGCCTACTACGAGGCGCTGACCGTACGCGACTCGTCGCTTTCGGCCTGTACGCAGGCGGTCATCGCAGCGGAGGTGGGACATCTCGAGCTTGCCTACGACTACTTCGCCGAGGCCGCCTTGATGGACCTCGACGACCGCGAGCACAACACTCGCGACGGGCTGCACATCGCCTCGCTGGCGGGCGCCTGGATCGTCGCGGTCGCCGGATTCGGCGGCATGCGCGACCACGGCGGCAAGCTGAGCTTCGCCCCCCGCCTGCCCGAGCAGTTGACTCGCCTCGCCTTCGGCGTCTGCTTTCGTGACCGGCGCCTGCGGGTCGAGGTCACCCACGAAGAGGCCCGATACTCGCTGCTGGAGGGACCGCCGCTCGAGATCGACCATCACGCCCGGACGGTCACCGCCGCCAACCCAGAGACGGTGAGCTGCCCGATCCCAGAGATCGTCGCGAGCGAGGGTCCGATCCAACCCGTCGGACGCAGTCCCGCAGCCCGCCGAAACCCGAGCTGAGAGTCCCAACCATCGGGCTCCGACCGCATTCGCCGATCACGGCAGCGCCGTCCGGAACCGCGTTGCGGTCCTCTCCCCAGCCTCGCCGCCCAGATCGCCTACGCGAGCCTCGTCGGCGCCTCATCTCGCTGGCCAACTGAGCGGATAGCGAGCCCTGATCGACGCTACCGTTG
>JBKPNB010000089.1:0-4272 GCA_046732395.1 Actinomycetota bacterium
ACGACGATCAGATCGCGTTCGCGGTCGATGCCGACCACGATCGTGTTCGGGCCGAGCGAGCCGAGTGCCTCGGTGAGCGCGCGGCGGCCAACGTCGCGAGGCCCGTCCCCGCCGCCGCGAAACGGGGCGGTCCGAAAGCGCCCGCGCCGGCGGCTCCCTGCCAGGCGGCCGACGAGAAAGCCGAGGACGAGGGCGGATTCCGAGATCAGGCTCCAGGTCGCAGCGGGAAGTACGCGGAGCAGCTCGGGGGCGAGCGAGGCACGCAGCGGGCGGGCGGAGCGGATCGCGACCGCCGCGCTGGCCCCGGCCGCGGCGACGATCGAGCCGAGGACGAGCTCGGGGTGCTGGCGGGTGTCGACCAGCGCCAGATAGAGGACGAACATCGCCGCCCACCAGGCGAGCCAGAGGAGTACCGCGGAGAGCGCCCCGGCGGCGCGCGCTCTCATCCCCACCTCAGCACTTAGGCTGCCCGCGGCGGCGCCTCCGCGAGCTCGGCGGCGGTCGCATAGCCGAGCTCGACGAGCTTGCGGCCCGTGACGTCCACCACCGCCCTGCGCTCCGCGGCGCTCAACTCGTCGGTCCATGCCCCGGGCCGCGCCGCCCTGATCGGCTTCCCGTGCCCGCGGTGGCTCGGCGCCACCTGCTCGAAGTCGTGGACCCGGGCCGCGTCCGCGAGCTCGGCCCCGTCGCAATCGAGGCCGAGCGCGCCCGCGATCCGGCCGAGCTCGCCCTCGGGGTCGTTGCGCAGCCGCTCGTAGCGGACCGCCACCGTCGGGCCGGGATGGCCGGCGATCGCCCGCTCGACGGCCTCGGTTCGGTAGAGCCAGACGCTCGCCAGCCAGCGGGCGAGCGGGACGCGGCCGCGCCGGGAGGCGGGAAATGCTCCCTGCGGCTCGGCCCACGAGCCCGAGCGGTAGGCGTCGAGCCAGGAAGCGACCACGTCGCGGACGTCGCGGAGCAGGAAGATCAGCGTCGCCGAGGAGAAAAGTCGCGAGAGCAGCTCGGCCGCCTGCGAGCCGGGCTCCTTTACCACCACCGCCCGCGCCTCGGGCGCCCGGTCGTCCGCCTGGGCGCGGAAGCGGGCGAGGATGAGCTCTCGCAGGGCCGGCTCCCACGCCTCGGCGTAGCGGTCGTTGAAGAAGAAATCGTCGTCGCCGCGCTGGATGTCGATGAGCGTCGCGAGCTCGGGCTCCTCTTCGGCGGCCGCCCAGGCGAGCGGAATCGGGCGCCAGACGCCGAGGTGGTGGCCGAGGTGGGGGTCGTCGATGCCGGCGACCCCGTCGAGCTCGCTCAGCATCCGCAGCAACCAGGTGCTGCCGCTGCGCGAGGAGCCCAGGATCCAGCCGAGCCCCTTGCCGTCGCTCGAGAACATTCCTATCGCCCCCCCTTCGGCAGCCGGGTGGCCTTAGCTCTTCCTTCCGGCGATCGCCCGCTGAAGCTGCCGCTTGTTCATCTTCGAGCGGCCGTCGATGTTCAGCTTCCGGGCCTCGTTGTAGAGCTGCTCGCGGGTCCGCCCCTTCTGCCGGTTGGTGCCCGAGCGCTGACCGCCGCGGCGACCGGAGGAGATGTCCTGGGTCGAGGTCCGCGAGCGCTGCCGCGACTCGCCGGATCGCGCCCGTTCCTTCTGCACGGTCCGGGCCGCGATCTCCTTCGCCCGCCCGGTCGAGGTCCCGCGCTGGCGCTGAGAGCGCTTGATGTGCTCGTACTGACGGGCGCGCTTGGTGCCCTTCTTCACTCCGCGTGGTGGCATGGCGCCTCCTTCCTCGGTGTGGCGACCGGGTACCCCAGCCGCGCGGGGGCAAACGGCGCGTTCACGGGGGCAATGTTCGTAGTCGCAGCGGACGGGAATCGGTAGGGCATGGAAGCGGCCGAGCTGATCCCCGAGCGGCCGACGCTGCCCCGGCTTCGCGAGGCGGCGGGCGGCTGCAAGGCGTGCGGTCTGTGGCGGTCGGGCACGCAGACCGTGTTCGGTGCGGGCCCCCGGCGGGCGCGGGTGATGCTGGTCGGCGAACAGCCGGGCGACCAGGAGGACCGGGCGGGAAAGCCGTTCGTCGGCCCCGCCGGCCGGGTCCTCGACGAGGCGCTCGCGGCGGCCGAGATCGCCCGTGACGACGCCTACGTCACCAACGCCGTCAAGCACTTCAAGTGGAAGGCGGGACGCGGAAAGCGTCGGCTCCACCAGCGCCCCGACGCGGCCGAGGTTCGAGCCTGCCGCCCATGGCTCGAGGCGGAGCTGGAGGTGGTCCGACCGGAGCTTCTGGTCCTGCTCGGGGCGACCGCGGCCCAGTCGCTGCTCGGCCCGTCGTTTCGCGTCACGCGCGAGCGGGGCCGGCTGCTCGACTCCGACCTGGCGCCGCTCGTCACCGCCACCGTCCACCCCTCGTCGATCCTCCGTGGCGAGCCGGAGGAGCGGGAGGAGGCGATGGCGGCTTTGGTCGCGGACCTCCGGGGCGCCGGCCGGGCGCTCGCCCGTTTAGCGGCCGGCGACGACGGATAGCCAACTGGGGAACGAGAAAGAGAGTGCAAGGAGGAAGACGATGCCCTGGGATGAGCTGAAACCGCGCCAGTTCCCGGCGTTCGAGAAGGAACTGGACGGGATCTCCAAGCAGACGATGGAGGACCACTACAAGCTGTACGAGGGCTACGCCAAGAAGGCGAACGAGTGCCGCAAGATCCTCAACGAGTTCAACTACTCGGAGATCGAGGGCAACCAGGTCTACTCGGAGCTGCGGGCGGTGTCGATCGACTACACGTTCGCGCTGCTCGGCTACAAGAACCACGATCTCTACTTCGGCCACCTCGGCGGCGACGGCGGCGAGCCGGGCGGCCGCTTCGCCGAGCTCGCCGAGTCGGAGTTCAACGGGCTCGGCAAGTGGTTCGACGCGGTGAAGAAGGGCGCCAGCGCGGCCCGCGGTTGGGTGATGGTCGGTTACGACCTCAACGACGGCTCGCTGTTCAACTACATCATGGACACCCAGAACCTGTGGGCGGTCTACAACATGGTGCCGGTGCTGGCGCTGGACGTCTACGAGCACGCGTACGCCCGCGACTTCGGGGCCACCCCCGACGGGCGCAAGCAGTACGTCGAGGCGTTCTTCCGCAACGTCGACTGGAACCACGTCAACCGTCAGCTCGCGCAGGCCGAGGCGGCCAAGCAGGGCGCCGACCAGAGCGCGACCGAGTCGCCGGAGTTCGCGCCGGCGTCGTAGCGGGTAACAAGCTGGAACGGCCGGGCAGGGACGCCAGAGCCTTCCACCAAAGACAAGGTCGCCCAGGGCGTCGCGCGCTTTCCCCCGAGCGCGGCGTCCGGCGGCCTGTTTTTCTGCGTTGGCGGACGCGCCGGCCTGACACCCGGCGTTTCGGGCACCGGCGCTCTCGGGTAGCTCCCGGGCGCTGATGAGCGGGCGCGTCGTCGTCATCACCGGAGCTTCGGCGGGGGTCGGCCGGGCGACTGCGCGCGAATTCGCCCGCCACGGCGACCGGGTAGCGCTGATGGCGCGGGGCCCGGACGCCCTCGCCGAGGCGAGCCGGGACATCTCGGCCGACGGCGGCGAGGCGCTCTCGTTGTCGGTCGACGTCGCCGACCCGGGCGCCGTCGACGACGCCGCCACCACCGTCGAGGAGGAGCTCGGGCCGATCGACGTCTGGGTCAACGACGCTATGGCGACGGTCTTCTCGCCGTTCGTCGAGATCGACCCGATCGAGTTCAGGCGCTCGACCGAGGTCACCTACCTCGGGGCGGTGTGGGGGACCCGGGCGGCGCTCGCGCGGATGCGGCCCCGCGACCAGGGGACGATCGTCCAGGTCGGTTCCGCCCTCGCCTACCGCGGGATCCCGCTCCAGTCGGCCTACTGCGGCGCCAAGCACGGGCTCAAGGGCTTCACCGAGTCGGTCCGAACCGAGCTGCTCCACGACGGCAGCGGCGTCCGGATCACGATGGTCCAGCTCCCGGCGCTGAACACGCCGCAGTTCGAGATCGGGCGGACGAAGCTCCCCCGCCACCCGCAGCCGGTGCCGCCGATCTACCAGCCCGAGGTCGCGGCCAGGGCGATCGTCTGGGCCTCCGAGCGGGCCCCGCGCGAGCACTACGTCGGCGCTCCGGTCTGGAAGACGGTCTGGGGCAACAAGCTCGCGCCCTGGATCGCCGACCGCTATCTGGCGCGCAGCGGCTACCAGGCCCAGCAGACCGACGAGCCCGTCGACCCAGACCGCCCCGACAACCTGTTCGCCCCGGTTCCCGGCGACCACGGCGCCCACGGCTCGTTCGACGAT
>JBKPNB010000090.1:0-10019 GCA_046732395.1 Actinomycetota bacterium
GAGCTCCGCCTCGTCGGCGCCGAGCATCTCGAGGGCCGGAACGGCGCCGCCGTCGCGGTGGAGCCGCAGGGTCGCCTCGAGCGCCGCGAGCTGGAGCTTGTCGAGTCGCAGCGCGCGGGCGAGCGGGTGCGCGCGGCAGGCGGCGATCGCCTCCGCCCGACCGGCGATGATCCCCGCCTGCGGCCCGCCGAGGAGCTTGTCCCCCGAGGCGCAGACGAGCGTCGCCCCGGCCTTCACGCTCCGGCGGAGCGGCGGCTCGTCGCCGACCGGCTCGAGCGCGCCCGAGCCGAGGTCCTCGACGAGCGCGACTCCCCGTTCGGCGGCAAGGTCGGCGAGCTCCGACATCGAGACCCGCTCCGTAAACCCGATGGTCCGGAAGTTCGACTGGTGGACGCGGAGGATGGCGGCGGTCTCGGGGCCGATCGCGGACTCGTAGTCGCCCAGCCGGGTGCGGTTCGTCGTCCCAACCTCGACCAGCCTGGCACCGGACTGGGCGAGGATCTCGGGAATCCGGAACGAGCCTCCGATCTCGATCAGCTCGCCGCGGCTGGTGACCACCTCGCGGCCGGCGGCGAGCGCAGCCAGCGCGAGGAGGACGGCACCCGCGTTGTTGTTGACCGCGATCGCCGCCTCGGCGCCGGTCAGCTCGCGCAGCAGCGGCTCGAGGTGCTCGTGGCGGGAGCCGCGCTCGCCGCTCTCGAGGTCGAGCTCGAGATTCGAATAGCCGGTCGCGGCCTCGGCTACCGCCGCCGCGGCCTCGGCGGCGAGCGGGGCACGGCCGAGGTTTGTGTGGAGGACGACGCCGGTGGCGTTGAGGACCCGCCGCAGGCTCGGGCGTCGCACCGCTGCGACGCGGACCCGGACCTCCTCGCGGATCGCCTCGACGCCGGCGTCGATCGACTCGCCGTCCAGGATTCGCTCGCGAAGGCCGGCGATCACCTCGCGGGCGGCGGCAACCGCCAGTGCGCGCGGACCGGCGTCGCCGCCTCCGACCACCTCCTCGACCGACGGCAGCGACCGCAGCCGCTCGATTGTCCTGGGGTCGGCCATCGGCGCGAGGGTACCCTGCGGCGGTGGCCGCGACCTCCTCCTCGCCCCGCCTCACCGAGCTCTCGCACGGCGCCGGATGCGCCTGCAAGATCGGCCCCGCCGAGCTGCGCCCGATCCTCGCCTCGCTCCCCGACGCCGCCGATCCCGAGCTATTGGTCGGCGCCGCCACCGCCGACGACGGCGCCGTCTACCGCCTCCGCGACGATCTGGCGGTGGTCCAGAGCGTCGACTTCTTCACCCCGATGGTCGACGACCCTTACGACTTCGGCCGGATCGCGGCGGCCAACGCGCTCTCGGACCTCTACGCGATGGGCGCCGAGCCCGCGCTGGCGCTGAATCTGGTCGCGTTCTCGCTCGAGCGTCTCGGCGGCGAGGTGCTGGCAGAGATCCTCCGCGGCGGCGCCGACGTCGCCGCCAGGGCGGGGGCGGCGATCGCCGGCGGCCACTCGATCGACGATCCCGAGCCGAAGTACGGGATGGCGGTTACCGGCACCGTCCACCCGGATCGCGTGCTCACGAACGGCGGCGCGCGGCCGGGCGACCGCCTCTTCCTCACGAAGCCGGTCGGCGGTGGCCTGATCACGACCGCGGCGAAGCGCGGAATCGCCGATGCCGGCGCGGTCGAGCGAGCGGTCGCCGTGATGTGCGAGCTCAACGCCGCGGCGGCGGCCGCCGCGCGAGCCGCGGGCGCCACCGCCGCCACCGACGTCACCGGATTCGGCCTCCTCGGGCACCTCCACGAGCTCTGCGCGGCGAGCGGCGTCGCCGCCGAGGTCGACGCCGCCGCCGTCCCCGCCATCGACGGCGCCCCCGAGCTGGCGGCCGGCGGGGAGGCGCTCGCCGGCGGCAGTCGCCGGAACCTCGAGGACGTCGCCGCCTACACCGCCTTTGCCGACTCGGTCCCCGAGGGGCGGCGGGTGCTGCTGGCCGATGCGATGACGTCGGGCGGCTTGCTCGTGGCGGTGCCTGAGGAGGGCGTCGCCCATGCTCCGGGGGTGGAGATCGGTCGGGTCAGTGAGGGACGGCCCGGACGGCTCTCGGTGCGCTGACCGCACCGAGCGTCGACTGAGTCTCGCTATACGTGACGGAGTCGACGCTCGGCGAGGTGAATGCCGCCCCCACCCGCTCCTCACCCATCGGCGCCTGCCTCCGACCGGCGCGCCTCGACTCGCGCCCGCTGCGGACCGACCGTGTACTTCGGATCCCCGGCCGACTGGAACCCGGCCCTGAAGCCTCCCCAGCGAGCGAGCGCCGACCCGACGAGCAGCATGCCGGCACCGGCGAGCGTCCGGCGGCGGGAACCGCGGGCTGAGGCGACGAGCGCGGCGCCCGCGATCGTCGCGGCCTTCGACGCCATCACAAAGCGGCCGGCGGCTCCCTCGCTCCAGGGCTTCGCGACCTCCCCGACACGGCGTTGGAAGATCTCGGTCGCGGCGGTCTCGACGAACGCACCGCCGATCGCGAGGCGTCGTGCCGGCCCGGCGTCGCGCGGCGGGGTGAGGAGGGTCGCCGCCGCCCCGGCGCTGGCGGCGGCGCTGCCCATGAACCGGAAGCTGAGCCCCCAGCGAGCATCGCTCCAGGCCGGGATCGCCGTGTTCGCGAGCAGCGTCGCCGTGTAGCTCGTGAGCGGCAGCCCGAGCAGCCCGGCGGCGCGCTGTGCGAGCGGGCCGATGCCGCGCGGTCGCCTGAGCAGCCCGTAGGCCGCGGCGGGTGCCACCGCGACCCCGTTCGCGGTGAGCAGCCACGAGCCGACGTTCATCGGCGAGGTGACCTTGAAGACGCGGAGCATGTTGAGGAAGCGGCTGGGCCGCCCGAGCTCCCAGACGAGCAGCGTCGGGCTGACGGCGATCGAGCCGAGCGCGACCGTCCAGGCGCGGCGCGCGAGCGGGCGGTTGCCGGCGAGCTCCGCCCCGAGCGCCAGGGCCGACGAGGCGCCGCCCATGCCGCCGAAGAAGAAATAGGTCGGGATCTGCCAGGTCCAGATCGGCGGCTTGACGACCGGCCTGCCGTAGTAGGAGCGGGGTCGTTCCTTCGGGACCATCCGCCGCTCGGCGCCCTCGCGCCGGCCGACGAGCGTCCGGGTGGCCTGCGTCGAGCGCGGGCCGGCGCCGAGGTCGCCGTGCACGTAGGTCGACCGCTCCGGGACCGCGCTCCGGATGTCGCCCGACTCCGTTGTCATCGCGATCCCGCGAGAAACGCGGCGGCGATCCCGACCGCCAGCGTCCCCGCCGCGGCAGCCGCTGCCGCCCAGTTCTGCTTCAGGCGGCTCGTGGGGACGACGGGATCAGGCGGCAGCCGATAGGTCTCGGGCTCGTCGAGCAGAAGGAAGAAGGCGCCGAAACCGCCGACGCCGTCGCCGGGATCCTCGCCGTAGAGCCGTGCCTCGGCATGGCCCCGCTCGTGGAGCTGCTCGACCCGCCGGCTGGCGCGTTCGCGGAGCTCGTCGAGCGGCCCGAACTGGATCGAATCGGTGGGGCACGCCTGCGCGCAGGCGGGCTCCATGTCGTCGCGGAGGCGGTCGTAGCAGAGCGTGCACTTCCAGACCCGGCCGTCGTCCCTGCGCTGGTCGAGCACCCCGAACGGGCAGGCGACGATGCAGTAGCCGCAGCCGTTGCAGACGTCGTCCTGGACGACCACGGTCCCGAACTCGGTGCGGAAGATCGCCCCGGTCGGGCAGACGTCGAGGCAGCCGGCCTCGGTGCAGTGCTTGCAGACGTCCGAGCTCATCAGCCAGCGGAAGCCCTCGTCGTCGGCGTGCGGCTCGAGCCCCTCCTCGACGAGGCTCTGGCGGGCGGCCTCCTCGACCCAGGAGTCCGGGGCACCTCCCTCGATCCCGACCGGCACCCGCTGCTCGATGAACGCGACGTGACGCCAGCGATTGGCGCCGAGCTGGGTGCTGTTGTCGTAGGAGGTGCCGGTGAACCCGTGCGGCTCGTCGGGGACCTCGTTCCACTCCTTGCAGGCCACCTCGCACGCCTTGCAGCCGATGCAGACCGAGGTGTCGGTGAAGAACCCGACCCGCTCCCTCGCCTGCGCCCCGTACGTCGACGGCCAGGCCGGGGTCTCGATCACCGTCGCCGTCACTGCCTCTACCTGCTACCTGCTACCTGCCGGTCGCCGGCAAGCGCCCGGGTCCGGTATCCCGCCACGAACTCCAACAACGCCGGCCCTCGCGGCCTGCGCCCCGGACGAATGTCGCAGCTCGCCGCCTTCACCTCCTGGATGTGGACGTTCGGGTCGAGGGCGAGGGCGAACAGGTCGTTGACCGTGTCGCCCCTCGCCAGCCCGCGACCGGACCAGTGGTAGGGCAGCCCGACCTGGTGGACCGTGCGGCCGTCTGCGCGGAGCGGCTTCATCCGCTCGGTCACCATCACCCGCGCCTCGATCGCCGTGCGGGCGCTGACGACCGTCGCCCAGCCGCCGTGCTCGAGACCGCGCTCCGCTGCGAGCTCCGGGCTCACCTCGCAGAAGAGCTCGGGCTGGAGCTCGGCGAGGTAGGGGAGCGTCCGCGACATCCCGCCCGCGGTGTGGTGCTCCGTGAGCCGGTAGGAGGTCAGCACGTAGGGGTAGACGTCCTGCCCCGGCTGGCCGGCCGAGGGGTTGTAGCGGTTCTCGTCGCGGTCGAACGTCTGCCGGGTCGGGTTCTGCTGCTGGCCGTAGAGCCGGTTCTCGAACGGGGATTCGTGCGGCTCGTAGTGGGTCGGGAGCGGCCCGTCGACGAGCCCGGCCGGGACGAAGATCCAGCCCAGCCCGTCCGGGTGGAGGATGAACGGATCGTCGCCTCGGAGCGCGTCGATGCCGGTCGCGCCGGGCTCGGGCTCGTAGTCCGGCGGCTTGTCGGGCTTGCCGGTGTCGGGGTGGTCGTGCCCCGTCCACTGCCCGGCCTCGGAGTCCCACCACACGTAGCGCTTTCGCTCCGACCACGGCTTCCCGTCGGGGTCCGCCGAGGCGCGGTTGTAGAGGATCCGCGTGTTCGCCGGCCACGCCCAGCCCCACTCCCGTGCCACCCAGTCCTGCTCGCGCCACGGCTTTCGCCGCGCCGGCTGGTTGACGCCGTCGGCGTAGATGCCGGCGTGGATCCACGAGCCGGAGCTCGTCGAGCCATCGTCGGATAGCTCCTGGTACTTGGGGACCGGGTTGCCCTCCGCGTCGAAGCCGTTGATCTCGGCCAGCACCGCCTCGGCATCGGGCTCGGCGTGCGGCCCTTCGGTCGGATAGTCCCAGGTGAGGTCGATTATCGGGCGGTCGCGCTGGTCGCTCGAGCCGGCGAGCTTGGCCCGGATCTTCCGCCCCAGGTTGTAGAAGAAGTGGAGATCCGAGCGGCAATCGCCGGGGGCCTCGACGGCCTTCTCGTGCCACTGGAGGAGGCGCTGGGTGTTGGTGAAGCAGCCGTCCTTCTCGGTATGGGCGGCGGCCGGCAGGAAGAACACCTCGGTGCCGATGTTCTCCGTGCGAAGCTCGCCCGTCTCGATCTCCGGCGAGTCCTTCCAGAAGGTCGCGGTCTCGACCTCGACCAGATCACGTACGACGAGCCAGTCGAGCGCGGCCATCGCCTTGCGGTTGAGCTTCCCGTTCGCCGACCCCACCGCCGGGTTCTCGCCGACGGCGAAGAACCCCTTCACCCCGCCGTCGAGCATCCGGACCATCGTCGCGTAGTTGGAGTGGTCGCCGTTGATACGCGGCAGGTAGTCGAAGGCGAAGTCGTTGTCCGCGGTCGCCGCCTCTCCCCACCACGCCTTCAGCAGGCTCACCATGTAGGAACGAAGCGACCCCCAGGCCCCGGTGCTGGGTCCCATGTTCTCGATGAACTGGTCGAGGCGGCCGTGGGACTCCGGGTGCGGCATCGGGATGTAGCCCGGCAGGATGTTGAACAGGGTCGGGATGTCGGTCGAGCCCTGGATGTTGGCGTGGCCGCGGAGCGCGAGGATCCCGCCGCCGGGCCGCCCCATGTTGCCGAGCAGGAGCTGGATCACCGCCGCGGCGCGGATGTACTGGACGCCGACCGTGTGCTGGGTCCATCCAACCGCGTAGGCGAACGCCGAGGTCCGCTCACGCCCGGAGTTCTCGCAGAGCGCCTCGGCGACCTCGAGAAACGTTTCCTTCGGCACGCCGCAGATCCGTTCCACCATCTCCGGCGTGTAGCGGGAGTAGTGCCGCCGCAGAAGCTGGAAGACGCAGCGCGGATCCTCCAGGTCGAAGTCCATCCGCGGCGGGTTGCCGCGATCGAGCTCGATTCCATGCGCCCCGTGGGCCTGCTCGCCGGAGACGTCCTCGGTCTGCTCCCGCTTTCCAGCCGCCGCCTCCTCCTCGGTCTCCGCATAGCCCCAGCTCGCGATGTCGTAGAGGCGGTCGTCCTCGATGTAGCCGGAGAAGAAGCCGTCGAGGTCCTCGGTGTCCCGGAATTCCTCCTTGATGATCACCGGGGCGTTCGTGTACGCCTTCACGTACTCGTCGAACCAGCGGTCGTTGGCGAGGATGTAGTTGACGACGCCGCCGAGAAACGCGATGTCGGTGCCGGCGCGCAGCGGGACGTGGAGGTCGGCGATCGCGCTGGTCCGGGTGAAGCGGGGGTCGACGTGGATCACCTTCGCCCCCCGCTCCTTCGCCTCCACCACCCACTGGAACCCGACCGGGTGGCACTCGGCCATGTTCGAGCCCATGATCACGATGCAGTCGGAGTTCTGCAGGTCCTGCTGGAAGGTGGTCGCGCCACCCCTCCCGAACGACGTCCCCAGACCGGGGACGGTGGAGGAGTGTCATATGCGGGCCTGATTCTCGATCTGGATCGCGCCGAGGGCGGTGAAGAGCTTCTTGATCAGATAGTTCTCCTCGCTGTCGAGCGTCGCGCCGCCGAGGAAAGCGATCCCGCGGGTGCGGTTGAGCTTGCGGTTCGGGTCTTCGTCGACGCAGTCCTCCCAGGTCGAGGCGCGGGCGGCGATCACCCGGTCGGCGATCATGTCGGTGGCGGTCTCGAGGTCGAGCTCCTCCCATTCGGTTCCGTGCGGGCGGCGGTACTTGACCCGGGTCTCGCGCTGCGGGCCGGTCACGAGCTGCTTCGACGCCGCCCCCTTCGGGCACAGGCGCCCGCGCGAGATCGGGCTGTCGGGGTCGCCCTCGATCTGGATCACGCGCTCGTCCTTGACGTAGACCCGCTGTCCGCAGCCGACCGCGCAGTAGGGACAGATCGATTTCGCGACCCGGTCTGCCGACTTGGTCCGCGGCTCGAGCGCAGCCGAGCGGCGCGACCGGGCGGCCGCCCCGCGGGCGGTGAGGTCGCCGCGAAGCTGTTCGAGCAAGGGAAGCGAGATCGCCACCGCGGAGCGATCTATACCACCGCGCGCCGCCACCGCGCGGGCCCGTTCAAACCGTGGGCGTCAGGGCGCGGCCTCGGCGATCGGGATTCGTTGGTCCGTGAGTTAGGATCGCCGAGCATTTCGTCGGAGGCTGTCCAGCGTGCCGGAGAGAACGGAACAGGGGGTTGGCGAGACGGGGACCGTAGCCCGCGGCCAGCTCACCATCACCCGCCGTCCCGGCGACGGCGGTCGCTGGCTGCTGGAGCTCGCCGGCGAGCTCGACCTCGCCACCGCCGACGCCGTGCGGTCCGAGCTCGAGGCCATCGAAGCCGACGCCCCCGAAACGACGGTCGTCGACCTCAGCGCGTTGCGGTTCATCGACTCGACCGGGCTCTCGGTCCTCTTCAACGCCGTCGAGCGGGCGGCGGCCGACGGGCGGCGGATCACCTTCACCCGCAGCTCACCCGAGGTCGAGCGGACCCTGCGGCTCACCGGCCTCGACCGCGTCCTGTCGTTCGACTAACGGGCGTGTAGCTGGGACGCGACGATCCGGTCGTAGAGCCGATCGGGGATCAGGCGCCTGACCCGGGCCTGGATCTTCGCATCGCGCCCGACCAGGTACCGGGTGCGTGGGCGCTCGGCGGTGAGCGCGTGCTCGATCGCCGCCGCGACCTCGTCGGGATCGATGCCGCGCTCGGCGGTGGCGCGGACCTGCGCCCGGAAGGCGGCGAGACGAGCGCCGTAGAGGCGCGCGGCCTCCTCGCCCGGCCCCGACGAGTCGAGGAACTCATCGGCGCGGGCCTGGCCCTTGGCCCAGATCGGCGTGGCGACCGCCCCCGGCTCGACCAGCGAGACCTCGATCCCCCACGGGCGCAGCTCGTTGCGAAGGCTCTCGCCGACGGCCTCGATCGCCCATTTCGAGGCGTGGTAGGGGGCGTTGAAGGGGAACGCCACCCGGCCGCCGATCGAGCTGACGAAGACGATCCGCCCCCGCGCCCGCCGGAGCGCCGGCAACATGGCCTGCGTGACCGCCACCTGGCCGACCAGGTTGATCTCGAGCTGCTCGCGGAAGTCGTCGATCGGGAGCAGCTCGAGCGGCCCGGCGATCGCGGTGCCGGCGTTGTTGACGAGGCCATCGAGTCGCGAGTCGCCGCCGTCGAGGCGCTCGGCCGCCGCGGCGGTCGACTCGCGGTCGGTGACGTCGAGGATCACCGGCTCGAGCCGCTCCGAGGCGGCCTCGGCGAGCGCGGAGCCATCCTCCTCGCGGCGGACGGTGGCCAGCACCCGGTGTCCGGCTCGATCGAGGCGGAGCGCGGTCGCCCGGCCGATGCCGGTCGAGGCGCCGGTGACGAGGAACGTGCTCAAGCCCTGGGGCCCGGGTCCAGGCCGTCGACTCGCTCCGCGCCGGCGTAGACGTTGAACCCGCCCGGGCGCGAGAAGCCGATCAGCGTCATCCCCACCTCTGCGGCGAGCTCCACCGCCAGGCTCGACGGGGCCGAGACGGCGGCGACGATCGGAATCCCGGCCACCGCGGCCTTCTGGACGATCTCGAATGACGCCCGGCCTGAGACCTGGAGGACCAGATCGGAGAGCGGCAGCCGGCCGTCGAGCGCGAGACGCCCGACCGCTTTGTCGACCGCGTTGTGGCGGCCGACGTCCTCGCGGACGATGACCGGCTCGGCGGCGACGGTGAAGAGGCCCGCGGCGTGGAGGCCCCCGGTCCGCTCGAACGCCCGCTGGGCGGCGCGGAGCGCGTCCGGGAGGGCCTCGATCGTCGGCGGGCTCACCCGCGGACCGCTCGGGAGCCGCTCGGCCGCGACCCGGACGGCGTCGATGCTCGCCTTGCCGCAGATGCCGCACGACGAGGTGGCGTAGAAGCTTCGCTGCCAGCCGAGCGCGGGCGTCGTCCCGGGCCGTAGCCTGACATCGACCGCGCCACCCTCCCCCGCCTCGGCGCGGCACTCGACCACCCGCGCGACGTCGGCGACGGCGACGATCGCCTCTCCCGCGAGGAAGCCGACCGCCAGCTCGGCGTCCTCTCCCGGCGCCGGGGTTCGCATCGTCACCGCCACCGGCGCGGAGTCGAGGCGGATCTCGAGCGGCTCCTCGGCGGCCACCTGGTCGCTGGCGGCCTCGGCATCGCCGGAGCGGACGCGGACCACCGGCATTCGCCGGGTCGGGCGGCCATTTGGCGCCCCGGCGAACGCCTCGGCGAGGGCGAGCTCGTGGTCGTGGTCGCTCATCCCACGGTGAGTCTAGGTCGCCGACCCGTTAGCGTCGGCGGCGATGGCCGAACGAGATGAAGCAGTCGAGCGAAGCGCCGAGGACTGGGTCGCCGAGTTCGCCGAGCTGGTCGGGATCGAGCCGCCGGATCGGGCCCGGATGGGGGCGATCCTGAAGCTCGCCGCCACCGCCGCGCACGCATCCGAGCGGACCGCGGCG
The DNA here is from genome assembly GCA_046732395.1 of Actinomycetota bacterium. Classification (GTDB taxonomy): domain Bacteria; phylum Actinomycetota; class Thermoleophilia; order Solirubrobacterales; family 70-9; genus JAWVFM01. The sequence continues at coordinate 9,786 of JBKPNB010000090.1, forward strand.
CCGATGGCGTGCTTCCTCGCCGGCGCGTCGGGCCGCCCGCTCGACGAGCTCAACGAGATCGCCGAGCGCGTCGGCGGCTAAGGAGGCTGGCTCAAAACCCCCTCGCGCACGTCCGGCGACGCGGGGGTCATGAGACAGCCTCTAGGGCTCAGCGGCGGGTTCGGCCGACGAGCAGCCGCTCGGCGCGGTCGAGGTCGGCGCGGGTGTTGACGCTCGCCACGAGCAGCTCCGGGT
>JBKPNB010000091.1:0-4641 GCA_046732395.1 Actinomycetota bacterium
ACGGTCGTCATCGTCGGGATCGCGGCCTGCCTGCCGTTCCTCTTCAACGAGCGGGTCGGGGTGCTGGGGGAGGGGATCTACACCAACGACCAGGCGGCGCAGCTCTACTGGACCGACTGGCTCCAGCACGGCTTCGGCCCCGAACCCTCGGCCGTGCGCTTCGGCTACCCGGTCGGCCCGCAGGCGATGACGGCGGTGGCCGCCGAGACCACCGGCGCCTCGCTCGAGCACGCCTTCGACGGGCTGCTGGTCGCGATCCCGGTCCTCGCCGCGCTCGCGGCGCTGGCGGCGCTCGGCGAGCTCGGCCCCCCTCGCCGGGTCGTCGCGGCGTCTGTGACCGCCATGCCCTACCTCGCCGCCTCGTTCCTGGCCCAGAGCGCCTTCAAGGAGACCGCGATGGCGCTCTTCGTCCTCGCGTTCGCGATCGCGTTGGGCGAGTTCGGGCGGGCCGGCGTGCCGCGGCGCGCGACGGTGGCGGCGCTGGCCGCCCTCGCCGCCGCGAGCGTCTTCACCTACAGCCTCCCGGGATTGATCTGGTTCGCTGTGGCGCTGCCGCTCTGGCTCGCGCTCGAGCTGATCGCCGGCCGCCGGCCGATCGACTTCGACGCGGCCCGGGCGGCGATCGTCCGGCACCGCTGGGTCGCGGTGATCGCGGCGTTGGTGGTGATCGCGGTGATCATGGTCGGGGTCGGGCCGGCGGCGAGCTTCGTCTCGAAGATCGGCAAGGTCCAGGCCTCCGCCGGCCGGCTCAGCTCGCCGCTCTCGCCCGGCGAGGCGCTCGGGATCTGGCCCGAGGGCGACTTCCGCCTCGTCCGCGGTGAGGTCTCGGGCTCGATCCCCGCCGCGGCGTTCGCGTTCGTCTGCGTCGCCCTCGGCCTCTTCGCCGCCTGGCGGCGGCGCGACACCGCGCTCGTCGCGACGGTCGTCGCGAGCGCGGCGATCTACGCCGGCGCCCGCGTCGAGGCGAGCATCTACGTCCAGGCCAAGGCGCTGGCGGTGATGGCGCCGCTGCTGGCGTTTGTGGCGTTGAGGGGCCTGTTTGCCTGGGCGCCAGCCGTCCGAGCGAACAAGCAGCAAGCAGCAAGCAGCAAGCAGCACTCCGAACGGGGCGGCTGCTCGCTGCCCGCTGCCCGCTGGAGTGGGCCTTCATGGGTGCCGACGGCTGCGATCGCGCTCGGCGTTCTGTTCGCCATCGGCGCTGCAGTCTCGACGTTTCTGGCGCTTCGAGATGCGCCGGTCAGCTTCGACCGCCGCGGCGACGACCTCGCCACGCTGGCGGCCCGGATCGACGGCAAGGGCGTGATCTTCCTCGGCCTCGACCGCTTCGCCGCGTATCGCCTGCGCGGCACCCTCGTCCAGAGCCCCGGGGGCTACGTGCCGCCGCAGGTCAAGGCCCGCCGCCAGAAGCCCTGGCGTCAGGGAGAGCCGGTCGACTTCGACACCGTCTCGCCGCACAAGCTCGACCGCTACCGCTACGCCATCACCACCGACGCCGCCTACCAGAGCACCGCGCCGCCGAACTTTCACCAGGTCGCGCGCGCCGACGGCTACCTGCTCTGGAAGCGGACCGGGAAGACCCCGGTGACGAAGATCCTCCGCGGCGAGGACGGCGCGTCCGGCGTCGTTCTCGACTGTCGCCGCCACCCGCCGCACTCGCTGAATGGCGTGGCGACGGTCCTGCCGAAGCCCCTCGCCCGCGGGCCCGTCGGCTGGTCGCAGCCGCTGCCGTTCGACGCCCCGGCGAGCGCGACCAGGAGGCTCCGCCTCGGCCCGGGGCGCTGGCGGCTCTCGCTCCAGTACGACTCGCAGGTGCCGCTGACCGTCCGCGCCGGCGGCAATTCGACCCGGCTGCCGCCGTCGCTCGATGGCATGTATCTCACCCATCAGGGTCAGGGCGCCTACTGGGCCGCCGGATCGGTGACGCTCCGTCGCCCGACCAGGGTCCGGATCGCCGTCGACGCGCCCGAGCCGAGCTCGCTCCAGCGGTTCCTCGGCGTCCGCCGCCAGGTCTGGCTCGGCGGCATCGCGGCGACGAAGGTCGCGCCGCCGCGAAAGCTGGCGATCGGCGACGCCTGCGGGCAGTACGTCGATCACTACGCGCTCGCCGACTGACGCAGCACTAACCTCGCGGTCGTAATGAACACGCCCCCCAGCGAGTCCCGGACCGCCGCGCCGCTCGTCTTCGTCGGCGGCACTGGCCGGAGCGGCACGCACGTGATCGGCAGGCTCCTCGGCCGCAGCGCCGACCTCGCGCTGATCCCGGTCGAGTGCCGCTTCCACGTCGAGGACCGCGGCTTTCCCGGGCTCCTCGCCGGCGAGGTCTCGAAGCGGCGCTTCATGCTGCGGATGCGGGGCTTTTGGTGGCGCGGGCTCCAGCGCGGGCGCTTCCGCGGCCTCTACAAGTTCGTCGAACGCGAGCGCTTCGAGGTCGCGCTCGCCGCCTTCGACGAGCGCTTCGACGACGACCCCGAGGGCGCCTGCCGCGACCTCTTCTGTGATCTGCTTAGGTTTCGGGCGGAGCGCAAGGGGGCGGTCGGGATCGTCGAGCAGAGCACCGACGTGATCGCCCGCGGCGCGGTCCTCGCCAAGCTCTTCCCCGAGGCCCGGTTCGTCCACGTCATCCGCGACGGGCGCGACGCCTCGGCCTCGCGCGTCACCCAGACCCGCGGCCTGATCTATCCCCGCACCCGACGCCAGGGGATCGAGTGGTGGGAGGGGCGGATGCGGGCGATCGCCGCGGGCGCGGCCGCGATCCCGCCCGAGCGGCTGCTCGAGGTCTCGATCGACGAGCTCGTCGCGACCCGCGGGCCGAAGGCGCTCCATCCCCTCGCCCGGTTCGCCGGAGTGGCGGCGGGCTACCGCGTCCGCCGGTACTACAAGTCGCGGATGAGCGCCGAGCGCGCCAACCAGGGCCGCTGGCGCCAGGGCATCTCCGACCGCCTGGCGGCCGACCTCGACCATCGCTACGCCGAGTCGCTCGACCGCCTCGAGGCCGCCGGCGCCACCGCCGTCCCCCTCCTCCGCCGCTCGCTCGAGCGCTCCCGCGCCCTCGACCCGGCCACCGTCCCCCCGCTCCCCTACGTCGGCGTCGACCTCGACGCCGCCGCAGCATGAGCATCCAGCAAGCAGCGAGCAGCAAGCAGCAAGCCGGTCTCCGGCGCTGCTCGCTGCTCGCTGCTCGCTGCTCGCTCGAGGCGAGGCCGGCGTGACGCATCCCCAAGACGACCGCCCCCTCATCCTCGTCGGCGGCACCGGCCGCAGCGGGACTCACGTCATCTCCCGCCTCCTCGGCCGCCACCCGCTCCTCGCCGACGTCCCGATCGAGTCGCGTTTCCACTGCCACGGGCCGAAGGGATTCCCCGACCTGCTCGCGGGCCGTGCCGGCGTCGAGGACTTCCTCTGGAAGCTCCGCGGGTTCTGGTGGCACCGGCTCCGCAAGGAGGACGGCGAGCCGCGCGGCCTCTACTACATCATGAGCCGCCGCCGCTTCGACGCCGCCGTCGCCGCCTTCGAGGACGGCTACCGAGCCGATCCCCTCGAGGGCTGCAGGCGACTGTTCGTCGACCTCCTCTACCCGATCGCCGATGAGCTCGGCCGCCCCGGGCTGGTCGAGATGAGTTCGCACAACGTCCGCGAGGCGCCGATCCTCGACCGCCTCTTCGGCCACGCGAAGTTCGTCCACGTCTTCCGCGACGGCCGCGACGTCGCCTCGTCGATCACCACCAAGACCTGGGGCCCGGAGAAGCTCACCAGGGCGATCGACTGGTGGGCGGAGCGGATGCGGGCGATCGACGCCGGGATGCGCGCCGGCGGCAACGGCGAAGGGGCGGGCCCCGGGCCCGAGCGCTTCCACATCGTCCTCCTCGACGACATCGTCGAGCGCAACCGCGACCTCGAGTACGAGCGGCTGCTGGAGTTCTGCGGCCTCGAGGACGCCCCGGCGATGCGCGAGTACTTCGCGACCGAGATGGGCCCCGACGCCGCCCACCGCGGTCGCTGGCGGGAGGGGCTGGGCTCGCTCTCGGTGCGGCGGGTCGAGCGGCGCTATCGCAGCACGCTCGAGGCGCTCGCCCGCGAGGGCAACCATGCGGCGCCGGCGCTGATCGCGGCCAGCGAGCAAGAGTCCGAAGGTGAGGGGCTTTAGCCCCGAAACAGGCGTGTAAGGGCGCCGAAGGCGCCCGCAAGGTATTCCTGATCCACGGTGAGCCGAATCCTCTTCTTCACCTCGAACGGCACCGGGCTCGGCCACCTGACCCGCTCGATGGCGATCGCGCGCCGCCTCGACGGCCGCCTCGAGCCGCTCGTCTTCACCCTCTCGGCCGCCGCCCCGGTGGTCCGCGAGCAGGGGTTCCCGGTCGAGTTCTCCGCCTCCTACCGGACGCCGTGCGCGGGGACCGAGTGGCGCTGGTCGCGGCGCCTCCGCGGCCGGGCGCGGGCGGCGATCGCCGAGGCGGACCCCGCGCTCGTCGTCTTCGATGGCGCCCACCCCTACCTCGGCTTCCTCGACGCGCTCCGCGCCGAGCGCGGCCCCCGCGCCGTCTGGTGCCGGCGGGCGATGTGGAAGCCGGGTGCGAACGTCGCCGCGCTGCCGCGCGCGGCCGCCTTCGACGCCGTGCTCGAGCCGGGCGAGCTCGCCGCGGC
>JBKPNB010000092.1:0-7972 GCA_046732395.1 Actinomycetota bacterium
CTTCGTCCTCGGTCGCTTGCGTACTTTGCAAGTACGCGGCGCTCCCTGCGTCCTCGCCATGCTCGACTTTCGCTCGCCAATCTACGACGGTACTTACGACGGGGAGCACTAATGCCCGGACGGCTGACGGTCTGCCCGACCCCGATCGGCAACCTCGAGGACCTCTCGCCGCGGGCCCGCCGGGCGCTCGTCGAGGCGGATCTGATCGCCTGCGAGGACACACGGCGCACCGGCCTGCTCTACGACCGGCTCGGGCTCGAGCGCCCGCGGCTCGTCTCCTACCACGACGGCAACGAGGCCGAGCGCGCGCCGGCGCTCGCCCAGCAGGTCGAGCGCGGCTCCCGGGTGACGCTGGTGAGCGACGCCGGTACCCCGGTCGTCTCGGATCCCGGGTTCCGGCTCGTTCGCGCGTGCATCGAGCGCGGCCTCGAGATCGAGGTGCTGCCGGGCCCCTCGGCGATCCTCACCGCGCTCGTCGCCTCCGGGCTGCCGGCCGACCGCTGGCGCTTCGAGGGCTTCCTGCCCCGCCGCGGCGGCGAGCTCGAGCGGATCCTCGCCTCGCCGGAGACGGTCGTCGCGTTCGAGTCGCCCCGGCGCCTGCCCGACTCCCTCGCCGCCCTCGCCTCGCTCGCCCCCGATCGCCCGGCGGTGGTCTGCCGCGAGCTGACGAAGATCCACGAGGAGGTGGTCCGGGGTCCGCTCGGCGAGCTCGCGCGCCGGTTCCGCGACGGGGCCAGGGGCGAGATCGTCGTCGTCATCGCACCTGCCGAGCGAGCGCCCGCCCGCGCCGACTTCGCGTTCGCCCTCGACGCGCTCCGCAGCCTCGTCGCCTCCGGCGCCCGCCCGCGCGCCGCGGCCGGGGTCGTCGCCGCCCTCACCGGGATCCGCGCCAACGAGCTCTACCGCGAGCTCACCGGACGCGAGCCGCGTGCCTGACGCGTCGTTTCGGAGGCCGAGAATGGGGGACGGACGCCCCGATGGCGACCTGCGGGCGATGTAGCTTCTCGCCGGAGATGTCCGCGGCCCGCCGCTCGCGCACGATCCTGGCGATCGGCACCGCGGCGGCGGTCATGGCAGCCTGCGGCACCACAACCACCACCACCAGCGGCGTCCCGGACTCGAAGATCATCGCCGCCCTCGACATGAAGAAGGTCCAGGGGCGCTACGCGATCGAGGCCAATCCGTTCTGCTCGGTCTCGAAGCTGCTCAACGACTCCGACAAGGTGGACAACGCGAAGTCGAGCCACCGGGTGATCGCCTCGCGCGACGCCACCGTCGGGATCGAGATCATCAAGCCGTTCGCACCGAGCTGCCAGAAGAAGGCGCAGCGAAAGCTCAACCGGCTCGCGGGCCTCCGGCGCCATCATCGCCGCCACAAGAAGCACGGGAAGCCCGCCGCACACGGCGGGAAGCATCACCACCGGAAGTCGAAGAAGGGAGGAGGTGGAAGCAATGGCGGTTAAGCGCGAGCCGCGGCTCGTCTCGCTCGGCTACGGGAAGTTCGTCCGCGCGGATCGGATCATCGCGCTCGTCCCGCTCGAGCCGGGTGAGCGCGGCGAGGGGCGGCGCACCTACGTGCACGTCGACGGCCTCGCCCAGCCGGTCGTCGCGTCGCGCTCGGAGCGCGCGATCCTGGCTGATGTCGAGGCGGCCTTGTCCGAGGCGGCGGGGATCCCACGCGCGCGGCGAGTCCCGAAGGGGCAAGAGACGCTCCTCGGCTGAGGCGCGGCGCGGAGGGCCGGTAGCCTCACCGCCCCGTGGCCTACTTCATCACCACCCCGATCTACTACGTCAACGCGGAGCCCCATCTGGGCCACGCGTACACGACGATCGCCGCCGACATCCTCGCCCGCCACATGCGCCAGCGCGGCGAGGATGTCTTCTTCCTCACCGGCACCGACGAGCACGGCGAGCCGGTCGAGCTGGCCGCTGACCGCGAGGGCCTCCCGCCGCAGGAGCTCGCCGACCGCAACGCGCCGAAGTTCGAGGAGTTGGCGCGGCGGGTCGAGGCCACCAACGACTTCTTCATCCGCACCTCCGATCCCCGCCACGAGGCGAGGGTGGCCGAGGTGATGCAGCGCGTCTACGACAACGGCCACGTCTACCGCGGTATCTACGAGGGCTGGTACTGCCCGCGCTGCGCCGACTTCAAGACCGAGCGCGAGCTCGGCCCCGGCAACACCTGCCCGATCCACGAGATCCAGCTCGAGCGCGAGCGCGAGGAGAACTGGTTCTTCCGGCTGTCGGCGTTCGAGAATCGACTTCGCGAGCTCTATGCGGAGCGGCCCGACTTCGTCGTGCCCGGCTTCCGCCGCAACGAGGCGGTGGCGTTCATCGGCGCCGGACTCGAGGACGTCTCGCTCTCGCGCCCGCGCCTGCGGTGGGGGATGCCGCTGCCGTGGGATGAGAGCCAGCGGATGTACGTCTGGTTCGACGCGCTCCTCAACTATTTGACCGCGCTGTCGTTCGCCCGCGACGGGGAGGATCTGACCGGCCGCTTCTGGCCGCCAACGCTCCAGGTCCTGGCGAAGGACATCCTCAAGTTCCATGCGGTGATCTGGCCGGCGTTGCTCTACGCGGCCGGGCTCGAGCCGCCGCGCCGGCTCGTCATCCACGGCTACCTGCTGATGGGCGAGCGGAAGATGTCGAAGTCACTCGGCAACGTGCTCGACCCGAACGAGGCGATCGATCGCTTCGGGGCGGACGCGCTCCGCTTCTATTGCTTCCGCGAGGTCTCGTTCGGCCAGGACGGATCGGTCTCCGCGGCCGGCTTCGAGGCCCGCTACGAGGGCGAGCTCGCGAACGACTGGGGCAACCTCGCGAGCCGGACCCTGGCCATGGTCGAGCGCTATCGCGACGGGACGATCCCGATCGCCGAGGTCGACCGGCAGCTCGCCGGCGGCGAGGACGGTCTCGAGGGCATCGAGGGCGAGGTCGCCCAGCTCCTCGACGCCGCCGAGTTGACCCAGGCGCTCGAGGCGATCTGGGCGCGGGTCCGGCGGCTGAACCGCTACGTGGAGGAGTCGCGGCCCTGGGACCTGGCCAAGGATCCGGCGCTGGCCGCCGACCTCGATCGGGTCCTCTACAACCTCGCCGAGGGGGTGCGGGTCCTGGCGCTGCTCCTCGACGCCTACATGCCGGAGACCTCGGAGCGGCTCCTCGCGGCGCTCGGCGAGGAGAGCCACGCGCTGGTCGCGTTCGGCTCGCACCCCGGCGGCCGGCGGATCGAGCGGATCGCCCCGCTGTTCCCGAAGCTCGCCGCCGCCTAGCGCAGTGGGCCGTCGCCCCTGCTAGAGGTGCCGGCGGCGCTCGAAGCCCGCGGCCTTCGCAAGCGCTACCGGCGGGTGGAGGCGCTCCGCGGGGTCGACCTCGAGGTCGGCGAGGGCGAGCTGGTCGGGTTGCTGGGGCCGAACGGGGCCGGCAAGTCGACGCTGACGAAGATCGCCTGCGGGCTCGTGCGCTCGACCGCGGGCTCGGTCGCGATCAGCGGCCATCCCGCCGGTTCGCCGCCGGCGCGCGCGGCGATCGGCTATCTGGCCGAGCTCTTCCGCTTCCCTGGCTGGGCGACGGCCAGCGAGGTGCTCGCGTTCCACCAGCGGCTCGTCGGCTCCTCCGGCGGGGAAACGGAGCGCCGCGAGCTGCTCGAGCTGGTCGGCTTGCCCGACGCGTCCGACACCCGGGTGGAGGCGATGTCGAAGGGGATGCAGCAGCGGCTCGGGCTGGCCCAGGCGCTGATCGGCTCGCCGCGGCTGCTGCTCTTGGACGAGCCGACGAGCGCGCTCGACCCGGTCGGGCGGCGGATCGTCCGCGAGCTGCTCGTCGAGCTGCGGGCGCGGGGGATCGCGGTGCTGCTCAACTCGCACCTGCTCGGCGAGGTCGAGCGGGTCTGCGAGCGGGTGGCGATCCTGGCCTCGGGCGAGGTGGCCCTCGCCGGGCGCACCGCCGAGCTCCTGCGGCCGCGAGGGATCGAGGTCGAGACCGAGAACGGAACGCGGCTCTTCGACGGAGCCGGGCGGGGGGTGATCGACTCCGAGCCCCTGCGCCGGATCGCCCACTACGTGAGCTGGGCGCTGCCGTTCGAGGCGCTCACCAGGCAGGCCTCCACGCGCTCACCTCCTCGACCACCGGCCTCACCGGGTTCTTCCTCAAGCTCGGTCCGTTCGGCGGCGCGAAGGCCGCGGGCGCGGGACTCGTCGTCTGGGCGGTCCTCTACGTCGCCGCCGTCCTCGCGCTCTCGATCGCCCTCTTCGCGCGGCGGGACCCCTGAGTAGCCGGCGGGGTTGACAGGGGGGTGGGGGGCGGTTACCTTCAACGCGTCGCCTGGGGTGGCGACCCGCAACAAACGCAAAGGGGAGGCAATGAGAGCGCAGCGCAGGGTGCGAGTCCTTTGGGCGATGGCAGCGATGCTCGCTGTCGGCGCTGTCTTCGCCGCGACCGCGCTCGCCGCCTCGCTCGACTTCTTCGAGCCCGCCTCGAGCCCGGAGGCGGCGGGTGACTCGCCGCAGGCGACCGCCGCGGCCGACCTCGACGGCGACGGCGACCAGGACCTCGCCGTCGCGAACCTATTCTCCGACGACGTGACGATCCTGAAGAACAAGGGCAACGGGAACTTCCGTCAGCCCGCTTCGAGCCCGGTGCCCGCGGGGGACGGCCCCACCTCGATCGTCGCGACCGACCTCGACGGCGACGGTGACCAGGACCTCGTCGTGGTGGACCAGAACGCGCCGCCGCAGGCCGCCGTGACCATCCTCAAGAACAACGGCCGCGGAAGGTTTCGCGAGCCGGGCTCGAGCCCGGAGCGGGCGGGCCTCGTAGCGGACTGGGTGGTCGCCGCCGACCTCGACGGCGACACGGATCAGGACCTCGCTGTGGCGAACTTCGCCTCGGGCGACGTGACGATCCTTCTCAACAACGGCAGCGGGAACTTCTCGCGGGCGGCGTCGAGTCCCGAGACCGCGGGCGATGGACCGGCGTCGATCGTCGCCGTCGACATCGACGGCGACGGCGACCGGGATCTGGCGGTCGCGAACCAGAGTTCGGACGATGTGACGATCCTCAAGAACGTGGGGAACGGGGACTTCGTCCAGCTGGCCTCGAGCCCGGAGGCCGCGGGGGACGGCCCGACGTCGGTCACCGCCGCCGACCTCGATGGCGATGGCGACCAGGACCTCGCGACCGCGAACATCAACGTAGCCGCCGTAACGATCCTGAAGAACACGGGCGCAGGGAACTTCCGCCAGCCCGCCTCGAGCCCGGAGCCGGTCCGTGCGATCGGGCTGGCCTCGATCGTCGCTGCTCCCCTCGATGGTGACGGCGACCAGGACCTCGCCGTCTCCGGCATCGTCGGCAGCCCCGGCACGGTGTCGATCCTCGGCAACAACGGCAACGGAAACTTCAAGGAGCCCGCCTCGAGTCCGGAGCCGGCGGGGTTCGGATCCCGCGGCCTCGCCGCCGCGGACCTCGACGGGGACCTCGACCCCGACCTCGCTGTCGCCAACCCGCCCTCCGACAACGTGACGATCCTCAAGAACCGCTGAGCCCGCCGGCCGCGGTCACGAAGCTGACAATCGTCCTGTCCGCCCCTCGGAGCCGCTGATAGACGTTCGCGGCCGCGGGGCGCAGGGGCCCGCGCAAACTTGAAGGGGTCGCCCCGCGGCGAGGTCACCGACCGGCAACGCGAACTTCCATCAGCCGCGGACGAGCCCGGTGTCGGCCGGCAACGTTCCGGTCGCGATCGCCGCCGCCGACCTCGACGGCGAGGGTGACCCGGACCTCGCGGTCGCCAACTCGAGTTCGAACGACGTCACCATCCTCGGCAATAGCGGCCTTGGGAGGTTCCCGCCAGCCCCCTCGAGCCCGCACCCGACGGGGGACAGCCCGTCATCGGTCGCCGCGGCCCACCTCGACGGCGGGTTCGGCCCGGACCTGGCCATCGCCAACGAGGCCTCGGACAACATGACGATCCTCAAGCACCGCTGAGGCCCGCGCCGGGCGACGGTCCTACGCGCGGGCGGCGATCTCCGCGATGATCGCCGGCGATGGTCGACACCCACTGCCATCTCGGGCTCTGCGAGCCGCCCGCCGCTGAGCTCATCGCCGCCGCCCGCGAGGCGCGCGTGCGGCGGCTGCTCACCGTCGGGCTCGACGAGGAGACGAACGCCGAGGCGCTGGCGCTAACCGAACAGCACCCTGAGGTGTGGGCGTGCGTTGGCCGCCACCCGAACTCCGCGACCGGGTTCGACGACGCCGCGGCGGAGGCGATCGCCGAGATCGCCGCCGACGGGCGGGTGGCGGCGGTCGGCGAGACCGGCCTCGACTACTATCGCGACGGCGCGCCGCGCGCGGACCAGCGGCGCGCGTTCGAGGCGCAGATCGAGATCGCGCGAGCGGCCGGGAAGCCGGTCGTGATCCACACCCGCGACGCCCTCGACGACACCTTCGCGGTCCTCCGCGAGCGAGCGGAGGGGGTGACCGTGATCCTCCACTGCTTCTCGGGACCCGCGCACCCGGTCGCCGAGGCCGCCGAGCGCGGCTGGTACTGCTCGTTCGCCGGCAACCTCACCTACCCGAAGGCGGGCGAGCTGCGCGAGGCGGCGCGGCTGGTTCCGGACGAGCTGCTGCTGGTCGAGACCGACTCGCCGTTCCTCGCCCCGCAGCCGGTGCGAGGGCGACCGAACCAGCCGGCGAACGTGGTCCACACCGCCGAGGTGCTGGCCGGCGTTCGCGGGGTGTCCTATGAGGAGCTCGAGGCGCTGGTCGACGCGAACGCCGGGCGGGTCTTTAGATGGTGAGCAGAGGAGACGACCAGCCCGGCCGCGCCCGGAGTCGCAGACGAGGACGCGGCCGGCAGGTGTTCCTGGGGCAGCATTTCCTGGCGGACGCGAACCTGCTGGAGGCGATCGTCCGCGACGCCGCGCTCCACGGCGACGAGGTGGTGCTCGAGGTCGGGGGCGGGGAGGGGGCACTGAGCCGGCTGCTCGCGCCGCGCGTGCGGGCTCTGCACGTCATCGAGCTCGACGAGCGGCTCCGTGGCCCGCTCGACGAGCTGGCGGCCGCGCACCCGAATGTGTCGCTCGTGATCGGCGACGCCATGCGCGTCGACCTTGCGGCGCTCGAGCCGGAGCCCACCGCCGTCGTCTCCAACCTGCCGTACTCGATCGCGACGCCGCTGGAGTTGCGGACGATCGCGGAGCTGCCGGCGGTGCGGCGGTGGACGGTGATGGTCCAGCGCGAGGTCGCCGATCGCTGGCGGGCGGCGCCCGGGAGCAGGGTCTACGGGGCGCCAAGCGTGCTCGTCCAACTCGCCTGCGAGGTCGAGCTCCTGCGACCAGTCGATCCCGCGGTCTTCCGGCCGCGGCCGCGGGTGGCCTCGGCGCTGGTCCGGCTCGAGCGCCGCGGGCCGGGAGCCGACGAGGGGCTGGCACGGCTCGTCCGCGCCGCGTTCGCCCATCGGCGCAAGCCGCTCGCCTCATCGCTCGAGCTGGCCGGGGTCGGGCCGGGGCGGGAGCAGGTGGCGGCGGCGCTCGCCGGGCTGGGCGCGGCCGCGGACGCTCGCGCCGAGGCCCTCGCGCCGGAGCAGTTCGACGAGCTCGCGAGGGCGCTCGAATGATCGTCAGAGCGCCGGCGAAGCTCAACCTCTGCCTCTACCTGGGACCGAGGCGCGGCGACGGCCTCCATGAGCTGGTCTCGATCTTCTCTCCGCTCACCCTCGCCGACCGACTCGTCGTCGAGCCGGCGGAGGCTGACGAGGTCGTGTGCGCGGGAGTCGACGGCCCGAACCTGGTCGGGGCGGCGCTCGCCGCGCTTCGCCAGCGGGGCTGGTCGCGGCCGCCGGTTCGGATCGAGATCGAGAAGCGGATACCGATCGCGGCCGGGCTCGGCGGCGGGAGCGCCGACGCCGCGGCGGTGCTGCGGCTCGCCCGCGACGAGATCGAAGGGCTCGAGCGGCTCGCCGCCGAGCTCGGTGCCGACG
>JBKPNB010000093.1:0-5257 GCA_046732395.1 Actinomycetota bacterium
ACCAGAGATGGACCAAGAGCCAGGTGATCCAGGCCGGGAAGCCACCGAGGCGGATCGCGTGGAGGTCCGCCACCGCCCGGGCGCGGCCAATCGTCGCCAGGTTGCCCTTGTCCAGGTAGCGGAACGGCCGGGTCTCGGCGTCCCGAAGCCGGGCCCGGATCGCCTTCGCCGCGTAGCGCCCCTGCTGCATCGCCACCGGCGCCACCCCCGGCAGCGCCTCGAGCTCACCGTCGGCGCCGCGGACGCGAACCATGTCCCCGAGCGCGAACACCTCGGGGTGACCGGGCAGCGTCAGGTCGGGGCCAACCGTCACCCGGCCCGCGCGATCGACCTCGGCCCCGGTCTGCTCGCCGAGCCGCCTCGCGAGCCCCGAGGCCGTCACCCCGGCGGCCCAGATCACGGTCCTCGCCGGGAGCTCCTCGCGCTTGCGGTCGGCGGTCTCGATCGTCACCGTCTCGTCGTCGACCGCGACCACGGTGCGCCGCAGCAACACGCTCACCCCCAGGTGCTCGAGCTGGCGAGCCGCGCTGCGGGAGAGCGACGGGGGGAAGGTGGTCAACACCCGGTCGGCCATCTCCACCAGCAGCACCCGGCCGCCGCGGGGATCGATCGAGCGGAAGTCGCGGCGCAGCGTGTCGCGGGCGAGCTCAGCGATCTGGCCGGCCATCTCGACCCCGGTCGGGCCCGCGCCGACGACCACGAAGGTGAGCCACGCCCGGCGCCGCTCGGGGTCCGTCTCGAACTCCGCCGCCTCGAAGGCGCTGAGGAGGCGGCCCCGCGCCGCCACCGCGCTCTCCAGCGACTTCACCTCGGGCGCCGCCTCCTGCCACTCGTCGTGGCCGAAGTACGAGTAGCGCGAGCCGCCGGCGACGATCAGGGTGTCGTGGTCGACCTCGAGCGGCCCCGCCTCGCCGGCCCCCGGCTCGAGGTGGAGCCGGCGGGCCGCGAGGTCGAACTCGCGGACCTCGGCCAACAGCACCCGCACGTTCGGTCGGCGCTTGAAGATCGCCCGGAGCGGATAACAGACCTCCTCCGGCGCCAGCGCCCCGGTCGCAACCTGGTAGGTGAGTGGCTGGAAGAGATGGAAGTTGCGGCGGTCGATCAGGGTCAGCTCGACCGGCGCGCGCGCGAGGTGGTCGGCGGCCTGGAGGCCGCCGAATCCGCCGCCGACGACCGTCACCCTGTGAGGGCCCGACTCCATCCGCTCATGATGATCGCTGCGCATGGATGGGGCCCATCTCACGCCCGGATCCTCCAGCCGAGCTCCCCCTCGGTGACCCCGCGCCGATCGGCTTTCGCGGCGCCCGCCAGGCGACGAAGGCCGCGGCGGCGGCGACGCTGCCGGCGGCGATCAGCATCGCCACCCCGAGGCCATCCACGAACGCCGCCTGCGCCTGCGACGCGAGCGCCGCCCCACCCGGGCCGAGCTGTTGCGCCAGGGCGAGCGCCGCCGGCAGCGCCTCGTGCGCGCGGTGCGCGAGGTCCGGCGGCGCGTTCGCGATCACATCCGGAACCCCCGCCTGATACTGCGCGGTCAGCGCGCTGCCCAGGACCGCGATGCCGAGCGCGCCACCCACCTCGCGGGCCGCATCGTTGACCGCCGACGCCACACCCTGCCTGTTCTGTGGCAGCGACGAGACGATCGCGGCCGTGGCCGGGGTCGTCGCCAGCGCCGCCCCCGTCCCGAGCAGCACCAGTCCGGCGAGGAGGAGCAGATAGCCGGAGTCGACGCCGGCACTGGAGAGCACCGCGAATCCGCCCGCCATCAGCACCAGGCCGAGCGGCCCGACCCGTGCCGGACCGAACCGCTCGAGCAGCGCCGGCACCCGCGGCGAGAGCCCCATCATCAGGACCGCCATCGGCGCCAGGGCCAGCCCTGCGGCGAGCGGCGAGTAGCCGAGCACGAACTGGACGTACTGGAGGATCACGAAGATGAAGCCGAAGAAGGCGAGGAACTGGACGGTGATCGATGCCGTCCCCGCCCCGAAGCCGCGGAGGCGAAACAGCCGCGGGTCGAGCAGAGGCTGCTCGCGGCGCAGCTCCCAAGCGACGAAGACGACGACCAGGCCGAGCGCGAAGCCGAACGCGATCAGCGTCAGGGCGTCGGTCCAGCCACGCTCCGGGCCCTCGATGATCCCGAACACGAGGCTCGAGAGGGCGAGGGCGGAGAGCACACCGCCGACGACGTCGAGGCGGGCGCCCTCGAATCTCGAGTTCGGCGCCAGGATCGCCGCCGCGCCGAGGGCAACCACGCCGAGGATGCCCGTGAAGCCGAACACCGAATGCCACGAGAAGCCCTCGAGAAGGGCGCCCGACACCAGCAGTCCGAAGAGCGCGCTGGCGCCGGCGACCCCCGCCCAGATCGAGACGGCGCGGTCGCGCTCGCCGGGCGGGAACACGTTGGTGATGATCGAGAGCGTCGACGGCATGATTGCCGCCGCCCCGAGGCCCATCACGGCGCGAACCGCGATCAGCGCCCCGGGATCGCGAACGAACAACCCGCCGGCCGCCGCCGCCGAGAAGACGGCGAGCCCCGCGAGTAGCACCCTCCTTCGGCCGAGCCGATCGCCGAGCGCGCCGGCGAGGAGCAGCAGGCCCGCGAAGACGACGGCGTAGGCGTCGACGATCCATTGCAGCTGGGTCGAGGTCGCGTGCAGATCGCGGGCGAGGTCGGGGAGGGCGACGTTGAGCGACGAGACGGCGCTGACGACCGTCGCCAGCGCCAGGCACATCGCCGCCAGCACGAGCTTCCGCTGACGCCCGCTCGCCGGAGCTCCGTTATCCGCAGTCATCGAGTCGCCTCCTCTCGGTAGCAAACAAGTACCGCTCAGGCGGCCTCGAGGAGGCCGGGGCGGTAGTGGCCGGGCTCGACGCGGGCCGTGATCATGAGCCGGTTCCAGGCGTTGATCGCGGTCACCGTGAAGACGAGCTGGGCGAGCTCGCCCTCCTCGAAGGCCGATCGCGCGAGATCCCAGACCTCGTCCGGGACGTGGCCCGCGGCGACGAGCGTCATCGCCTCGCAGAGCTCGAGCGCCGCGCGCTCGCGGTCGGTGTAGAGCGGGCTCTCGCGCCAGGCGTCGAGCGAGTAGAGGCGCTCCTCGCTCTCGCCGGCGGCGCGGGCGTCCTTCCAGTGCATGTCGATGCAGAACGCGCAGCCGTTGACCTGCGACGCGCGCACCTTGACCAGATCGCGCAGGGGCCGATCGAGGTCGATCGACGCTTCGAGCCTGTACATCGCCGCCGATGGCTTCGGCGCCCGGTCGAGGAGTTGCATCCTTCCGGCGGGGATCGCGGGGGTCGGCTTCGGCATTCTCGTCCTCCTCTCTTTTCTCTCCCGGTCGCGACCGGGAGCAGCGTCCCTGCTATGCTCGCTTTACAGCGTTGACTTTATCACGTTGACTTTACATCGTTGAATAAAGTCCGCGGGCGAAATTGTCGCAATGAGCGAGAAACGGACACGGATCTCCACCCGCACGCCGCGAACCGGGCGCCGTCCCGGCGAGAGCTCGACCAAAAAGGACATCCTCGATGCCGCCCGGATGCTGTTCTCCGAACGCGGCTACCAGGGGGCGACGATGCGCGCGATCGCCGCCGAGGCAGGCGTCGACGCGGCCCTGGTCGTTCACTTCTTCGGCAACAAGGCGACCCTGCTGGCGGAGGCGGTCGAGTGGCCGTTCGACCCCGAGGTCGAGATGCCGAAGCTGCTCGTCGACGGGCGCCACCACGCCGGCAGGCATCTCGTGGGCCTGTTCGTCAGGACCTGGGACGACGAGGGCAGCCGCAACCCGATTCTCACCCTGCTCCGGGCGGCGACGATCGAGCCGCAGGCCGCGTCGATGCTGAGGGAGTTCATGGGGCGGCTGTACGCGCCGTTGATGGATCGGCTCCGCGTCGATCAGCCGGAGCTGCGGGCCGACCTCGCGGTCTCGCAGCTGCTCGGCCTCGGGCTCGTTCGCTACCTCCTAAAGGCGGAACCGCTCGCCTCGGCGACGCCGGAGGCGGTCGTCGACTGGGCCGCGCCCACGGTCCAGCGTTACCTGACCGGCAAGCTCGACCAGGTCTGAGTGTGGCCTCAGTGCTCGGGGCGCGGGCGCTCCGCCTCGCGGAGCCTGCCGGCCAGCACCTGCATGATCCGGGGTGCGACGACCGGCACGTCGCGGATCAGGCTCCAGAAGCCGCGTGAGGTGAGAACCAGCAGCTCCATGTCCGTTTCCGCGGTGACCGTCGCCGACCGGGGACCCTGATCGAGCAGCGACATCTCGCCGAAGAAGTCGCCGGGACCGATCGGGACCGGGCGCCGGCCGCGCATCGTCGCCCGCGCCCGGCCGTCGACGATCACGAAGCACTCCTGCCCGGGATCTCCCTGGCGGGTGAGGACCGTGCCCTCCGAGACGTCGATCTCGTCGGCGAGCGACGCGATCCGGCGCAGGTCGCCCTTCGTGCAGGCCGAGAACAGCGGGATCCTCGCGAGGAGCTCGAGCTTCGCGTCCTTGCTCCTCCCGCGCGGACGCGGCGCGCGTGACCGACGTGCCATCGCCCGGCAGTATCTCATCGGCGCGGCCCCGAGAACGGGCCGCTCGACTGGCCCTACGGAATCAGGTCGTACGGGTAGTCGGTGAGCGTCCGGCTGCCGTCGTCGGTCACCACCAGCAGATCCTCGAACCGCACCCCGCCGATCTCGCGCTCCCAGAGCCCGGGCTCGATCGCGACGACGTCGCCGGCCACGAGCGGCGAGCGCCCCGTCCGACCGAGCCCCGGATCCTCGTGGACCCGCAGCCCGACGCCGTGCCCGAGCGAGAACTGGAAGCCCTCGCTCGCGTCCTCGCCGGGGCCCGTGCGCTGGGTTCTGTGTCCGGCCGCCTCGAAGATGTCGCAGGCAAGGCCGTGGAGCTCGCGCCCGGTGACCCCCGGGCGAATCGCGGCGCGGGCGGTCTCGAGAGCCTCGCGAACGAGCGCCTCCTGCGCACGCACCGGGTCGCTCACCTCGCCGACGACGAAGGTGCGCGTCATGTCGGCCCAGCACCCGGAGCCCTCGTCGCGTGGCCAGAGGTCGACCTCGATCGGGAGGTTCGCCGGCAACGGCCCCGAGCCCGGCTCGTGGCCGAACCTCTGCCAGACCGACGCCACGATGACATCGGCGGGGGCCGGCGCGCCGCGCTCGGCGCAGGCGGACCGCAGCGCCGCGCGCACGGCCTCCGCCGTGAGCGGTTCCCCATCGAAAATGAGCGCCTCGCCGTCCGGCTCGGCGCGGCCCAGG
>JBKPNB010000094.1:0-11773 GCA_046732395.1 Actinomycetota bacterium
GCCCGCTCGCGCCAGCCGCGGTCGAGCCCGGCGGTCATCGTCCGGTTCATCCGGTCGTAAATCCCGGCGATCCGATCGAACATCGTCCGCACGCCGACCGCGAACTCCGCGCGCGTGTCGGAGCGCCCCTCCCGCCCCGACGGGTCTGTGACCACTAATGCAGGCTCGCCAGGTAGTCGGCGATCGCCTTCAGCTTGCGGGGCGGCAGGTCGTTGAACGCGGGCATGATCCCCGGGCCGGCGCGGAGCGAGCGGAGGATGCCGTTGCGCGGAATCCGAGCGCCGATATGGGTCAAGGTCGTCCCCGGGCCGGCGTTCCCGTTCTCACCGAGCTTGTGGCAGGCGAGGCACCCCGACTGCGCGACGACCTGCTGGCCGGCCTTGAGCGTCTTGAACTCGGCCGGGGTCATCCCGACCGCCGCCGCGGCCGCGGCGTTCTTGCCGCCCGGTATCGCCTGGGCGATCTGGGTCGGCGCCCCGGTGTTCGCGCCCTCGTAGGTGAGGAACGCCATTGCGATCACGGTCAGGACCAGCGCAGTCATCGCGATCGGCCGCCGCTCCGGTCGCCGCTCGGGGTTGCGGTCGTAGAACGGCAGCAACAGGAGCAGGACCATTGCGATCGTCGGGATGCCGATCGTCGCCAGCGGCACCAGCCACGGCGGCTTCAGGACCCGCAGCAGCTCGAAGAGGAAGAAGAAGTACCACTCGGGCCGCGGCGTGTAGGTGGTGGTGGTGGGGTCGACCTTCGGTCCCTGCTCGGCGCCGAGGACGATCGCCATCACGATGATCACGACGGCGACGATCAGCGCCATGGAGGAGTCCTTCATCACGGCGTAGGGGAAGAAGGGCTTGCCCTTCTTCTTCAGCACCTCGTACTCGCGGAGGTAGCGCTCCTTCTCGGCGGTGTTCACGCGTCGCTAGACCTTCTTGACCCGCAGGGATTTGGGCTTCACCTCGGCCTCGAGCCAGGGCGGCGCCGTCGTCCCGAGCTTGACGACGAGGTACAGGTGGGCGCCGATCAAGGCGATGATCAGGCCCGGGATCAGCAGCATGTGGATGGCGTAGAACCGCGCTAGCGTCGTCGGTCCGAACTCGGCGCCGGCGCGCAAGAAGTCGGCCAGGAACGGCCCGATGAACGGGCCGGTGGCGGTGATGTTGTTGGCCACGGTCGTCGCCCAGAACGAGCGCTGATCGAACGGCAGCAGGTAGCCGGTCAGCGCCATCATCATCGTCAGGATCAGCAGCACGACGCCGATCACCCAGTTGAGCTCGCGCGGGTACTTGTAGGCGCCGAAGATGAACGTCCGCGCCATGTGGAGGAAGATCAGGATCACCATCACCGTCGCCCCCCACTTGTGCATCCCGCGGACGAACTCGCCGAGGAAGACGTCGTTCGTGAGGTGGGTGATCGAGCCGTAGGCCTGGGTCGCCGAGGGGTCGTAGTACATCGCCAGGAAGACCCCGGTAAGCGCCTGGAAGACGAACGCGAACAGCGTCCCGGAGCCGAGTGTGTAGAACCAGTTGGTGCCCTTCGGCACCTTCCGGTAGAGCATTCCGGTGAGGAAGCTGGCGCCGCCGGTTCGCTCGTCGACCCAGCCGACGAGGTCGGCGCCGCCCTCCTTGACGCGCTCGGCCGTGCCGGAGCCGTTGCCGGCGCCGTTCAGCCGCTCGCCGGGCTTCGGCGGCTTGCGCAGTCCTGCTGGCAGCGGCAGCCTCATCGTCCCCTCACCCGGCAGACGGCGGCGGCGGGAAGGTCGACGGACGCGGCGGGTAGATCACGTTCCAGATCCCGCCCGTGTACTCACCGGGGTCGCGGGCCCGCACCGGCTGGAGCTGGTTGGTGACGCTGTAGCGTGGGCCGATCTGAACCTGGCCCCCGCGGACTCGCGTCTGGAAGCGGTCGAGCGGGCGGACCGGCGGGCCGCCGATCACCTTGCCCTCGAAGTCGTAGACGCCGCCGTGACAGGGGCAGATGAAGTTGCCGGCGGCGGAGACGAAGCGAACCGGGCAGCCGAGGTGCGCGCAGCGGCTCGAGATCGCGACGTACGTCCCGGCGGGCTCGTTGAACGGCGGGTTCGGATCGGCCTTGCGGACGAACGCGGTGGTCTTCCCCGCCTCGCCGATCCCCGACACCGCGGTGAAGACGACGGTCCGGTAGTTGTCGGTGGTGAACCGGTTGGTCTCCCCGATCGACTCCCAGGTCTCCTCGCCGCGGTGGAAGATGGGCGCGATCGCGAACCCGATCGCGGGCAGCGCCACGGCGGCGACGGCGATCCCGCCGGCGCCTTGCGCTGCATAGGTGAGCGCCCGGCGGCGGGTCATCGACTCGCCCTCGAAGTAGCCGGCGGGCTCCGGCGGCGGAACAGCGCCGTCGCCGGTCCCGGTCCCGTTGGTGCTGTCGGCGGCGTCTGCCAAGTCGCTCCTGCGGATTCCGCCCCCTCGTCGGCGTCGGGGTCGCTCAGGAAGAGTGGTGGGCGCCGGATTCTATTGCCTCGGAGGTCCGGCGAAAGCGGTCGGCGAGGCCCGCCGCACCCGCTCGCGAGTGCGCCTCGCGCCGCAGGACCTCGGCCGCCCCCGGGGCCCGCGCCCGGATCCCTGCCTTCGCCGAGGCGTGCTGTTCTCCGGCGCCGGCCCCGATCGCAACCGCCGAGGCCAGCCACAGCGCCGCCGTCCCGTCCTCACCCGGGCCGTCGTCGGCGTGGAGTTGTGCGCAGAGCGAGATCAAGTCGGAGAGCTCGCGGATCGCCGGCAGGTCGGCGAGCGCCGTCAGGCGCTCGAGCCCGAGCGCGTAGAGGTAGTCGCCGGCAAGGAGCGCGAGGTCGCGGTCGAGCCCGTCGAGGATTCTCGCCGCGCCGTAGTGGAGGAGGTAGCCCTCCCGGACGCTCTCCAGGACCCGCGCGTACTCGCCCGGCGTGCTCCGGCAGCGCGGCCCGGCCGCGATCAGCATCCCGAGCGCCGGCTCCGCGTCGGGCTCGACGACGTGCGCGGAGATCAGCGTCCCGCCCTCCCGCAGCTCGGCGGCAATCGCCGATAGGGCTGCCTCGGGCTCCATCTGCCGCCTGCCGCCTGCCACCTGCACGCTGCGTGCCGCTCGCGGCTCGCTCACTCGAGCGCCTCCGCGAACGCCTCACCCGCCGCCTCGACCGTGCGCTCGATCGCGGCGGAGTCGTGGGCCAGCGAGACGAACCAGGCCTCGAACTGCGACGGGGGGGTGTAGATGCCGCGCTCGAGCAGGGCGCGGCAGAAGCGGCCATAGGCGTCGCTGTCGCAGGCCGTGGCGCCGGCGAAGTCGCGGACCGGTTCCGCGCTGAAGAAGACGGTCAGCATGCCCGGCACCGAGACCACGTGCACCGGGAGCCCATCGGCGGCGTCGCGCAGCCCGCCGGCAAGCGCGCTCGTCAGCTCCCGGAGGCGAGCGTAGGCGTCGCCGTCGAGGCGCTCGAGGGTCGCCAGCCCGGCGGCGACCGCGAGCGGGTTCCCGGCCAGCGTTCCGGCCTGGTAGACGTCGCCGGCCGGGGCCACGAGCGACATCGCCTCGCGGCGCCCACCGTAGGCGGCGGCGGGCAGGCCCCCGCCGAGGACCTTGCCGAGGATCGTCAGGTCGGCCGCCACGCCGTAGCGCTCCTGGGCGCCGCCCCGCGCGACCCGAAAGCCTGTGATCACCTCATCGAGGACGAGGAGCGCGCCATGCTCGTCCGCGCTCGATCGCAGCAGCTCGAGGAATCCGCGCTCGGGTGGCACCACGCCCATGTTCGCGGGGATCGGCTCGGCGAGGATCGCCGCAACCTCGCTCCCGGTGAGGGCCGCGCGCAGCGCGTCGGGGTCGTTCCATGGAACGACGATCGTGTCGGCGGCCTGGGCCGCGGTCACCCCCGGGCTCGCCGGGATCGCCTGGGTGGCCAGGCCCGACCCGGCCTCGGCGAGGAGCCCGTCGACGTGGCCGTGGTAGGCACCTGCGAACTTGACGACGGCATCGCGGCCGGTCGCCGCGCGGGCGAGCCGGACCGCGCTCATCGTCGCCTCGGTCCCGGAGCTCACCAGCCGGACCATCTCGATCGACGCGAAGCGATCGGTGACCTCGGCGGCGAGCGCGACCTCGGCCTCGGTCGGGGCGCCGAAGCTCGTCCCGCGGGCGGCGGCGGCGCGGACCGCGAGGACGACGTTGGAGCGGGCGTGGCCCAGGATCAGCGGGCCCCACGAGCCAACCCAGTCGATGTATCGATGGCCGTCGACGTCGATCAGCTCGAACCCCTCGCCGCGGGCGACGAAGATGGGGTGATCGCGGCCGATCGACTTCATCGCCCGAACGGGCGAGTTCACCCCGCCCGGGAGCAGGCCTACCGCTCGGGCGTAGACGGCTGCCGAGCGCCTTGTGTCGAGCTCAGACACGGGCATGTGGCATGTGGCATGTGGAGAGCCGGGGCGCCCTCCACCTGCTACCTGCCACCTGCCACCTGCCCCGCGTGCTTCGCCTCCCACTCGGCGTAATCCGGCGTGAAGTAATGCAGCCGCACCTTCTTGAATTCGGTCGAGGAGTAGAGGGTCGCGCGGTCCTCGCCGTGCAGCGAGTGCTCATCTGCGATCCGATCGAGGATCGCGTCGCACTCCTCCTTCGAGCGCCCGTGGGCCATCGTGAACACCGAGTACGGCCAGTCCGGATAGGTCGGCCGCTGATAGCAATGCGAGATGCCGCGGACGGCCGCCATCCGCCGGCCGGTCTCGTCGATCCCGTCCTCGGGGACGCGCCAGACGCCCATCCCGTTCGCCGAGAACCCGGCCCGGCGGTGGTAGAGGATCGCCGCGACCCGGCGCAGCAGCTTGCGGTCGACCATCCCCCGCAGGTGGTCGAGGAAGTCGCCCACCGTCATCCCGACCTCGGCGGCGGCCTCGTCGTAGGGGCGGTCGCGGACCTCCATCGGGCCCTGGAGCGCCCTGATCACCGCGATGTCGCGTTCGTCGTAGGGCTGCGGCTCGAGCTCGCGCGGGGGGGCCGCCTCGACGCTCGCGGCGAGCGCCTCGGTGCCGCCCTCCATCTCCAGGTTCATGTTGATCTTGAACAGCTTCAGCGTCGGCAGCTGGCGGATCGACTCCGCGCCGGTGAGCCGCTGGAGCGCGGCGAGGGTGCCGCCGAGGCCGAGGTCGGAGTCGGGCGGGGTGGCGATCGTGAACCACAGGTTGAACCGATGGGTCCGCAGGTAGTTGTGGGAGACGCCGGGATGCTCGTTGATGATCCGGGCGGCGCGCTGCGGGTGCTCGGAGTCGACCCTGGCCGCGACCAGCATCGAGGAGTAGCCGAGCGCCCGGGTGTCGAAGATCGGCGTGATCTCGCGGATGATCCGCTCGTCGAGGAGCCGCCGGGTCCTGCTCATGACCTCGTCGACCGCGAGCTCCGCCTCGCCGGCGACGAGGGCGTAGGGCTCGCGGGCGAGTGGGAAGCTCGACTGGAGCAGGTTCATCAGGCGCCGGTCGACCTCGTCGAGCGGGATCGCCGCACCGTCGCGGCGCGAGCGCACCTTCGGCCGTGGCGCCCTCGCTACCGAAGCCAAGCGGCCGCCTCCTTGGCGAAGTAGGTGACGATCGCGTCGGCGCCCGCGCGGCGGATGCCGACCAGTGTCTCGAGCGCGGCCGCCCGCTCGTCGATCCAGCCCCGGTCCCCCGCCGCCTTCAGCATCGAGTACTCGCCGGAGACGTGGTAGGCGGCGACCGGGGCCCCGGTCGCGTCCTTGATCCGGCGGATGACGTCGAGGTATGGAACGGCCGGCTTGACCATGACCATGTCCGCCCCCTCGTCGAGGTCGAGCTTCGCCTCCCGCACCGCCTCGAGCGCGTTCTCGGGGTTCATCTGGTAACCGCGACGGTCGCCGAAGGCGGGCGTCGACTCCGCCGCCTCCCGGAACGGGCCGAAGAACGCCGACGCGTACTTCGCGCTGTAGGCGACGATCGGGACGTTCGTGTGTCCCTCCTCGTCGAGCTGGTGGCGGATCGCCCCGACCCGTCCGTCCATCATGTCCGACGGCGCCACCGCGTCGGCGCCGGCCTCGGCGTGCGAGATCGCGGTCTTCGCGAGCAGCTCGAGGGTGACGTCGTTGTCCACCTGGCCGTCGCGGACGAACCCGCAGTGGCCGTGCGAGGTGTATTCGCAGAGGCAGACGTCGGTGATGACCACGAGGTCCGGGTGCGCCTCCTTGAGCGCCCGCACCGCCATCTGGACCACGCCCTCATCGTCGTATGCGCCCGATCCGGCCTCGTCCTTGACCGCCGGGATTCCGAACAGGATCACCGCGCCGATGCCCGCGCTCATCACCTCGGTGGCCTCGGCGACAAGTTCCGAGATCGAGAACCGCTCGACCCCTGGCATCGAGGCGACGTCCTCGCGCACGCCCTCGCCGGCGACCACGAACATCGGCTGGATCAGGTGCCGGGGGCGAAGCTCGGTCTCGGCGACGAGGTCGCGCAGCGGCTGCGTCCGTCGCAGCCGCCGCATCCGCGTGGCGGGAAAGCTCACGTCGAGGATTCTACGGAGGGCCTGGAGGGTGTCTCAGGCGAAGCGGCGCATCGCGAGGCGCGCGATCGTCCCGTAGACGGCGGCGATGATCGCGAGCTGGAGCAGTGCCAGCCCGATCGCCCCCGCGGCCGGATCGAGCGCGCCGGCGAACGCGTCGAGCGCGGGGTGGAACGGGAACAGCCCGCGGATCACCTCGAGCACGTGAAAGAGGCCGGGGCTGACCGTCCCCGAGGGAACCAGGGACAGGAACGCGATCGGCAGCGAGATCATGAACGCGAGCAGCGAGCTCGCGCGGACCTCGCCGGCGAGCGCGCCGATCGCGGCCCCGAAGGCGGCGAACCCGGCGCCGGCGAGGAGGATCGCGGCGAGGATCGGGAGGATCCGGCCCCAGTCGATCGAAACGAACAGCGACAGCCCGGCGAGCATCAGCAGCGTCACGAGCAGCGAGGCGACGACCCCGAGCACGACCTTCTCGGCCAGCAGCGCCGCCCGGCCGACGAGCCCTCGGGTGAGTCGCGGGAACGCGTTCTCCTCGCGCTCCAGGGCCAGAGATCCGGCGACCAGCAGGACGGTCACGAACATCAGGGTCAGCGTCGCCGACACCGAGATCGCGAACGAGTCGAGGCTGGGGGGCGAGCCGGAGACCACCTCGGTGTCGACGTCGATCGGGTGCGAGACCGAGCTCAGCAGCGGCTTGGCGAGGTTCAGGTTCTGCCGGGCGATGCCGGCGAAACGGAGGACCCGTCCGAGCGCCCCCTGGAGCGGGCTCGCCGGCGGCAGGTCGGCGGCGAGGCGGGCGAGGATCGTCCCCGTCTTCGAGAGCCCGAGGACGCTGAACGACTGGCCGAGGAAGTCGAGGTTCCCGCCGCGGACGATGAGGTCGATGTAGCCGGCCGCGGCCGCCACCACCTTCTTCGAGATCTTCAGGTTGGCCTGGGTGACGAGCGAGTTGATCCGGTCGGTGACGACCGCGGCCTTGACCGGGTCCTCCTCGTTGACCAGCACCCGGACCACGGGTTGGGTCGGGTTGAGCCCGGCGAGCGACTCCAGGTTCGAGACCAGGTGCTTGGGGAGGATCAGCGCCGCGAGGACGTCGCCGGAGGTCACCTTCCGCCGCGCCTCTGCCTCGCTCGAGACCGGGATGCAGTCGATCCGCGCGCAGAGCTCGTTGCGGGCGCCGGCGATGTTGAAGTGGGTGCCGCCGAGGACCAACGGGGTCCCGACCGGGACCCGGTTGAGGAACGCGACCCGCGGCTTCGACGGTCCGCGCGAGAGGGCGAAGCCGATCAGCACGGCGATCGCGATCGGGTAGACGATCAGCAGGGCGGTGAGGAGCGGCGAGCGCCGCAGGATCTGGAGGTCCTTGACGAAGAGCCAGCGCATCAGTGCTCTCCGGTGTTCGCGACGCTGAGCACCTAATGGCCGCGCTGGCGAAGGAAGGAGACGAACGCGTGCTCGAAGCTGGCGATCGTCTCCTCACCGCCGTTCACGGCACCGGCGACGACCTGGCGGTGGAGCTCGGCGGGGGCGCCGCTGAAGATCACCTCGCCGTCGGCGAGGACCAGCAGCCGCTCGCCGTAGCGCTCCGCCTCGGCGATGTTGTGGGTCGAGAACAGGACCGTCGTGCCCGCCCCGGCGAGACCGAGGACGAACTCCCAGAGCCGCTCGCGCTGGCCGGGATCGAGCCCTGCGCTCGGCTCGTCGAGCAGCATCGCGACCGGATCGGCGATCAGCCCGATCGCGATGTTGACGCGCTGCTGCATCCCGCCCGAGAGGCTCGACACCTGGTCTGCTCGACGGGCGCGAAGCGCGGTCTGATCGAGCATCCGCTCGACCGTCCCGTCGACGTCGGCGACGCCCTCGAGGCGCGCGAACAGCCGCAGGTTCTCGTCGACCGTGAGGCGGCGATAGAGCGCCGCCTGCTGCGGGACCCAGCCGATCTCGCCGGGCGCCCGACTCACCTCGCCCGAGTCGGGTCGGCGGATTCCGGCGAGGATCGAGAGCAGCGTCGTCTTGCCGGCGCCGTTCGGCCCGATGATCGCGAGCAGCTCGCCGCTCGCCGCCCCGAAGCTCACCCCGCGGAGCGCCTCGCGCACGCCGAACCGCTTCCGCAGCTCGCGGACCTCGATCACCGGCTCGTCCCTCATCGGTCGGCGAAAGCTAGTGCTTCGGCCCGCTCGCCTCGCCGGGCCGAGGGGTCGAGCATCTAGAGGGTTGATGTGGGTTAGGCGCGTACGCGGGGGCGCGCCAGGCCGAGCTGGGCGCTGCCCGAGGCCGAAGCCAATAGCCCAAGCGCTATTGGCGAGGGCGCGGGTGCCGAGCCAGCGACGGCATGGCGCGTCATCCGCGTGCGTGGATAATCCACATCAGCCCTCTAGGCTGGCTCTTCGCATGAACGTCCTCTTCTTCGGCGACGTCTGCGGCAAGCCGGGACGGCGCGGACTCGCCGAGGCGCTGCCGCGACTCCGCGATCGCCACCGCGCCGACCTCGTGATCGCCAACGGCGAGAACGTCGCGGGCGGGGTCGGGATCACCGAGCGCACGGCCACCGAGTTGCTGGACGCCGGCGTGGACGTCATCACCACCGGCAACCACGTCTACCGGCACCGCGAGGTCTACGGGTTCCTCGATTCGTTCGAGCGGATCGTCCGCCCTGCCAACTACCCGGCCTCGAACCCCGGCCGCGGCCATACGATCGTCGCCGCGGGCGGGGCGCGGGTGGCGGTGATCAACCTCAGCGGGGCGGTGATGTTGAAGGTGGCGCGCTCGCCGTTCGTCGAGGTCGACGCCCTCCTCGACCGACTCGCCGGCGAGTTCGACGTCGCCATCGTCGACTTCCACGCCGAGGTGACGAGCGAGAAGGTGGCGATGGGCTGGCACCTCGACGGCCGCATCGCGGCGGTGATCGGCACCCACACGCACGTGCCCACCGCCGACGCCCGGGTGCTCCCGGGCGGCACCGCCCACATCTCCGACGTGGGGATGACCGGGTCGCGAAACGGCGTCCTCGGCGCCCGCCGCGACCAGGTCCTGGAGGCGTTCATCACCCAGATGCCGATCCGGTTCGACGGCGCCGAGGGCGACGTCTGGGTGAACGCGGCGGCGGTCGAGGTCGGCGACGACGGACTGGCGCGCTCGATCGAGCAGATCCTCGAGCCGGCGCAGCGCGGTTAGGCCGGGGCTGGGACCTCGGGCTGGGTCTCCACCGCCTCCTCCATCTGAGCCTCGGCCCCTCGAGGCAGTGACGGAGCCTTCGCCCCCAGCGCGAGCGCGACGATCAGGAGCGGGAAGAACCAGGGGATGTAGAGGTAGAACCAATGGTCGAGGCAGAGCTCGACGGCGATCATCGCCGCCGCGCCGAGGGCCGCGACCTGGCGCAGGTCGCGTCGCCGGGGGACGAACGCGATCGCCACCGCGAACAGCACGGTCAGGACCTCGACCGCGACGTGGAGCCCGCCGAGGCTCGTCTGCCCCCAGATCGAGAACGGTGAGTCGCGGTTCGCCTGGCTGGCGACGGTCCGGTGCCAGAACGTCGAGAGGCCGGGGTCTATCACCGGCCAGACGAGGAGGATCGCCGTGGCGACGACGAGGGCGATGGTGAAGGGGACGACCTGGCGCACGGGGAGGTCCAGCCGGCGGAGGCGCCGCGGGCGACCGTCGACGGGGCCCTCGCGTACGCCGACCGCGAACAGCGGCGCCAGCACGAGCGGCGCGAACTTCGTCATCCCCGCGACCCCGAGCATCGCCCCCCGCCCGACCGGCGAGGAGATCAGCAGCAGGGCGCCGACGACTAGCGCCGCCACCAGCGTGTCGTTCGAGTTCGACTCGAGCGCGAACGCGGTGTAGGGGTAGGCGGCCCAGGCGTACGCGAGGATCACCCCGAGCCTCGTCCCGCGCGGGCCCGGGCGGATCCGACGCCCGAGCCAGAACAGCCCGGCGACTGTGATCAGGTCGAAGGCGATCGCGGCCCCGTGGGACGCGGGCAGGTCGTCCCAGCTCCCGGACCAGGGGAACGCGAGCTCGAACGGGACGTACGCGTAGTAGCTCGCGGGGCCGTAGGTGTCGCCCGTCGCGTTGTCGGAGGGGAAGGCGTCGGCGCCGTAGATCGGCTGGCCGTGGGTGATCCGGTCGGCGCCGATCACCCCGGCGTAGCCGACGTCGATCACATTCGAGTCGGCGAGATTGAGGGCGACGCGGAAGGCGAGCAGGAAGACCACCCCGAGCGCCAGCCATCCGGTCCGAAGCGACGGGCGCAGCCCCTCCCCGCGGCCGCGAAACCCGATCCACAACGTCCGCGCCAGCAGGTAGGCGAGGACCGGATAGACGAGCGGGACCGAGACCCCGATGTCGGCGTCGTTGAAGAAGATGTGCGAGACCCCGAACGCGAGCAGCACCGCGAGGTCGAGGTGGACGATCCGCCGCCAGCTGCGCCAGTCGAGGAGCCCGAGGAGGAAGAACCCGCAGAGCGGCAGCCAGACGTAGGGGGCATTGACCTTGCGGCCGAACGCGCCGGGGTATCCGCGGGCCATCTGCCAGGCGACCTGGTAGCCGGTCCAAGACTCCTTGACCGTCCCCGTCGCGTCGTCGACGATCACCAACACCAGCTCGCGGTCGCGCTTGTAGAAGCCGACCTCCCAGGTCGCGTTCTTCGCCTGCGCGGAGGGGACGAGATGCCCGTACTTCGCCTCCTCCGCCACCAGCTTCGGATCGGTACGGGCGATCCGGATCGCCTGGCGCGAGTCGAGGTTGTAACCGGGCGGCGGGTCGGCGGCCGGCGCGGACGCGGGAACGGCGAGTGCCACGCCGGCGAGCATCGCCGCGGCGACGATCAGCGCTACCGCACGTCTCTGAATGTCCACAGCTTGTTGCCGATGAAGTTGAACGGCATGGCCACCGCGATCGCGATCGCCTGCGAGGCGACGGTCGGCGCGTTCGCGAGGTCGACGAGACCGTAGAGCACGATCAGGTTGACGCCGAGCGCGCAGACGCTGACGGTAAAGAAGCGGACCGCCTGGAAGCCGGCGTGGCCGGCGCGGGCGCGGAAGGTCCAGATCCGGTTGAGGATGAAGTTGCTGGTGACGGCGACGCAGAAAGACAGCACCGCGGCGACTATGTGATGGACGCCGACCTGGTCGACGAGCAGCGTGAAGACGAGGAGGTTGACGACGTAGCCGCTGGCGCCGACCAGCCCGAACTTGAAGAGCTGAACCCAGTTCGCCGGCTCGCGGGTCCCGAGGTGGACGCGGCGGACGAGCGCCCAGGCGACGTC
>JBKPNB010000095.1:0-5554 GCA_046732395.1 Actinomycetota bacterium
GAGCCCGCCTCGCTCGCCGTCCGCCCGCCGCCGCGCAGCGCGGCGAGGTCGCCGGAGACCGCCGAGCTCTGCTCGATCCTCGATGTCGGGTCGATCAGCGCCTGCGGGAGGTGGCCGGCGATCGCGTTCTCGAACCGGACGTCGAGGTTCGTCGCCATCGCCACCGCAACCGCGATCATCACCGCGCCGAGCGCCGGCTGGATCCAGCGCCGGTAGGCGGCGAGGCGGTCGGTGATCCGGCGTCCGCCGGCCATCAGCAGGTAGAGAACAACCGCCGAGCCGATCGAGTACGCGAGCGCCACTGCGAGGCGACCGAAGGTGAAGTCCTGCGCCGCCGAGACGGTGATCACCCCGGCCAGGATCGGTCCGGCGCACGGGGCGTAGACAAACCCGAGGCTGCCGCCGACCAGGAGACCCGATCCGAATCCCCGCGAGCGCGGCCCCGCCGGGGCCGGCACCAGCCGCGAGGTGAAGGCCTCGATGCGGGCGGCGAGCGGAGGGATCAGCAGCGTCAGACCGAAGCCGGCGAGGACGACGATCGCGATCGTCCGCGTGAGGTCGTTGGGAAGCCCGAGCGCCGCGATCACGTAGACGAGCGCCACGGTGGCGAAGGTGAACGACAGCGCGAGCCCGACGACGATCCCAAGCGGACGGCGGCGGCCGCCGGTGACGCCGGCGGAGAGCACTGCCGGCAGCACCGGAAGCACGCACGGCGAGAGCGCCGTGCCGGCGCCGGCAACGAGGGCGAAGAGGATGAGGAGAATCACCTGGTTGAGGGTCCCGCGGATTCTTTAACCGTCGATGAGTCGACCGGGACCGTCGGGCGTTACGCGGCGGCGCTTCCCGCGCGGCGGGCGCGGAAGAGCCGCACGCGGCCGTCGATCCCCTTCAGCCGCCGCTCGCCCGCGAACGACCAGCGAAAGCCCTCGCCGGCGGCGTCGCGGACCGACTTCGAGCACAGCGCGCTGGTCGGGTAGGCGAGCGAGGTGATCCTGCTCGCCAGATTGACCGGCCGCCCGTACCAGTCGCCGCCGCGGGCGACGGCATCGCCGCGGGCGAGGCCGGCGCGGAGCTGGGGAAAGTCCTCGCCCTCGGCGTCGGCAGCGTCGATCAGCTCCAGGACGCCGGCTAGCAGCGCGTCGTTCTCGGGCGAGACGAGCATCGCCGCGTCGCCGATCATCTTCACCAGCTGGATCGGCGGGCGGGCGACCTCGCGGGCGAGCTCGGCGAGACGGTTGGTGAGCCGCGCCAGGGATTCGAAGTCGAGGGTCTCGCCGAGTCGCGTGAAGCCGACGAGGTCGGCGAAGCAGGCCGTCACCTCGCGGGTGCCGGCGATCCGTCCCTCGGCGAGCTGGGCGCTGCCGACGGCCGCATCGCGGATCTGCTCGCGGACGTGGAGGTTGAGGGCGAAGACCACGGCCGGGCCGAGCATCGGCGCGAGCGTCCGCGTCGCCTCGAGGTAGCGATGGGCGGCCTCGAGCTCGGTGTCGCCAGGCCGCAGCATCGCCTCGCCGACGAGAGCCGTCGCCGAGGCCGCGACCTGGGAGACCGCCAGCCCGAGCACCCGCGAGTTCTCGACGATCCCCTCGGCGGGGACGCCGGCGTCGAGCAGCGCCCTGATCCGCTTCGCCATCTCCAGGTCCTCCTCGGTCGCCGCGGGCGCGTCGCGGTCGGGTGGCGGCAGCCCGAGCGACTGGCGGTTGCGGACCAGGAAATCGGGCTCGATCCCGGCCTTCTCGGCGACCTCGTCGAAGGTGTAGCTCGGACCGCCGCCCTCCAACAGGCGCTCCACCGGCACCAGGGCCAGGCGGTCTTCCTCGACGGCGCGGCAAAGCTCCTCGAGCGGGACACCGTCGTCGATGAGCTCCCGGAGCAGCTTGCGCCGCGCCTCGCGTGCCTTGCCGCGCGTCCCACGCAGCAGTCCCTCGCGCTCGAAGTCGATCGACACCGAGTCGCATTGTCACCCCAATCACGCGCCGGCGAGCCATCATCGGTCGCGCGGGCGCGTTCGTAGAATCGAAAGAGGTCCGCATGGCGAGCGATCTGCCGATCTTCGAGCTACCGGTGGTGCTGCTGCCGGGCGAGCTGCTGCCGCTCCACATCTTCGAGGACCGCTACAAGCGGATGATCGGCCACTGCCTCGACGCCGCCGAGCCGTTCGGGATCGTCTTCGGCGACGCCGAGGGGGCTCGGAACGTCGGCTGCGAGGCCCGGGTGACCGAGGTCCTCGAGCGCTTCGACGACGGTCGGATGAACATCGTCGTCGCGGGCGAGCGTCCGTTCCGGATCCTCGATCGCTACGAGGCCGACGAGTACCCGGCCGGCGAGGTCGAGCCGATCGACGTCGGCGCCGAGCCCGGCGACGAGGACGAGGGCGCGGCGAGCGTCGCGCGCGAGGCGTTCGCGGCGCTCGTCGAGCGCGTCTCCGGCGAGCGCCCCGAGGGCTCCGATCTCGACGCCGAGGACGCCTACGCGATCGCCGCCCGCGTCGAGCTCCCACCGGAAACCAAGCAACGGTTGCTCGAGCTGCGCTCCGAGCGGGAGCGGATGCAGGTCCTCGCCGACGCCCTCGGCGCGCTCGTCGAGGCCGTCGCCCGCTCGCGCGAGATCGCCGAGCGGGCGCGGATGAACGGCAAGGTGATCGTCGGCTGAGCGGCTGAGCGCTTCAGCTCCGGGTCGCGAGCGCGGCGAGCACCTCTTCCGAGCTCGCGATCCGGGCGCCCGCCGCCCGCATGTCAGCGAGCGCCCGCTCGCCGTCGCCGGGCTCGACCTCGACCGCGCGGATCGCGTCCGCCACGACGGTGACGTCGAAGCCCTCGCCGCAGGCGTCGATCGCCGAGGCCCGCACGCAGTAGTCGGTCGCCAGCCCGCAGACGTAGACCTCGTCGACCCCGGCGTCGCGCAGGATCCGCGCCAGCTCGGAGTTCTCGAACCCCGAGTATCCCTCGTCCTCGCGCTCACGCCCGACGTCGACGATGGCGTCGACCTGGACCTCGGCCATCGCCGGATGGAGCTCCGCGCCGTGGGTGCCCTGGACGCAGTGGACCGGCCACGGCCCGCCCTCGGTCTCGAACGAGGCGTGGTCGGGCGGATGCCAGTCGCGGGTGGCGGCGATGAAGCCGAACGCCCGGCTCAGGCGCACGATCGGCCCGGCGACGTCATCGCCGCCCGGGACCTCGAGGGCGCCGCCGGAGGTGAAGTCGTTCTGGAAGTCGATGATCAGCAGAGCGCGCGGCATCAGATCTCTTGCGGGCGCCTTCGGCGCCCTTACATGCCCCTTTCGGGGCTAAAGCCCTCAAATCACACCCCTCACGCTAGCGCGACCGCGCCGCCGCGGCGGGGATCGCCGCCGCCGCCGACCGCCCCGGTGTCGGGATCGCGGGCGACGGTATGGACGCCGCCGAAGAACCAGTTGCGCCGCGCCCATCGCGCGACCTCGTAGCCGCGCGACTCGAGCGCGCGGAGGGCCCCCTCGTCGACCCCCGGCTCGGCCTGGACGGCGTCGGCCTCGAAATGGACGCGGGCGGCGGAGACCGCATCCTGCGCCCAGTCCTCGTCGACGACGAGGCGGATGATCGCCTGGAGGATCGCCGAGCGGATCCGGTTCGATCCGCCGCTGCCGAGCACCATCTCGACCTCGCCGTCGCGGAGCACGACCGACGGAGCCATCATCGACGGCAGCCGCTCGCCGGTGGCCAGGCGGTGGAAGCCGAGCGGGTTGAGGTCCTCCTCGCCGAGCATGTTGTTGACGTGGACGCCGGTGCCGGGGACGACGATCCCCGACCCGGTGCCGTTGGAGCAGGTGACGCTGGCCCCGTTGCCGTCGGCGTCGAGGACCGAGATGTGGGTGGTGGAGCCGAGGCGGTCGGCGAGACCTTCGAGGCCGGGGGCCGGGCGGCGCCCGCTCGCGACGCGTCTGGCCGCGGCGGCGACGTGCTCCTCCCCGAGCAGGCTCTCGGCGAACCCGGCCTCGTAGAGCCCGCGGTGAAACTCCTCGGTGCGCGCCGCCTGCGCCTCCTCCATCGTCCCCACGACGTCGGCGAGGTCGACCGACCCGACGCGCTCGAGGACGGCGAGGGCGAAGACGATCAGGATCCCGCCCGCCGACGGCGGCGGGTTGGAGAGGATCTCCCGTCCGCGAAACGTGGCGCGGACGGGGTCGCGGGCGATCGCCCGGTACGCGGCGAGATCGGCGGCGGCCAGCGTTCCGCCGCGCTCCCGTACCCAGGAGGAGATCGCGAGCGCCGTCGCCCCGTCGTAGATCGCCGCCGAGCGCTCCGCGGCGTAGCGCTCGAGCGCGTCGCCGAGCTCCGCGAATCGGAAGACGTCGCCCGCCCCCAGCACGTGGCCATCGGGCGCGTAGAGCGCCCGCGCCTCGGGATAGGTGGTGAGGACCGGGGTCAGCAGCTCGTGCAGGTAGGCCTGCTGCTCGTTCACCTCGACGCCGTCGCGGGCGAGGCGGGCAGCCGGCGCGGCGAGCTCGTCGAGCGGCGCCGAGCCGAACCGCTCGAGCGCCTCGGAGAGGCCGGCGGCCGTTCCCGGCACCCCGCAGGAGGCGGCGCCGATGTTGAAGATCTGCGCGGTGCCGTCGAACAGGATCTCGACCGGGACGAGCTCCGAGGTCCGCTCCACCTCCCGCCCGGGCATCTCGACGAAGAAGTCGAGGAGCACGTCCTCGTCGGCGGTGTGGACGAGCATGAAGCCCCCCGCGCCGAGCCCGGTCAGCGGGCTCTCGGTGACGAACGAGGTGAGCACCGCGGCGACGGCCGCGTCGACCGCGTTCCCGCCGTTGCGCAGGACGTGGGCGCCCGCCTCGGCCGTGAGGGGGTGGCCGGCGGCGACTGCGGCGCGGGCGGTCATCGCCCCGCCGGCGGAGACTCCCCCTCCCAGTAGTCGACCGCGTCGCCGCTTCGGAAGAAGCCCCGCCATCCGCCGCCGTGCGGCAGCCTCTCACCGAAGCCGAGCTTGTCGGAGTCCGGGTAGACGACGACGTCCGGGCGGCCGCTGGAGGAGATCGCGACGAAGGTGACGTGCTCGGCGGTGCGGTTGATGATCTGGTGGGCGCCCTCCCGGCCGAGCTCGAAGCGGAGCACGTCCCCCTCGTCGAGCTCGCGCTCGCCGTCCGGGGCCCGGAGCGTCGGGCGCCCCGAGAGGACGATCACGAGCTCCTCGTCGGCGTAGTGGTAGTGGTAGGGGTAGGCGGCCTCGCCCGGCGGCACCTCCCACAGGCTGCAGCCGATCAGCTCGGTCCCGAGCTCGTAGCCGATCCGCGCCCGCCGCGCGCGAAAGCCAGGTGGGCGCTCGCCGGACTCGAACTCGGGCCGATTGATGTTCGCCATGGGCGAAGCCTAGAGCGGGCGGCGCGCGGCTCAGGCCGCCGTACGCACTGAGAACGCCCGCGTGCTGCCGCGAAACCAGCGCCCAAGCGGCTCGTTGCGCGTGATTAGGTGCCGTCGCCCCTAAAAGCGCGCAACGAAGGGGGTTCCCCTCACTGATAATCGAAGCTCGGCCGCGCCCTAGTTCGGCAGGAACTCCGGGACCTCGACGTTGAGGT
>JBKPNB010000096.1:0-6656 GCA_046732395.1 Actinomycetota bacterium
GGCGGCCGCCGCCGCGACCGCGAGCGGCTCGTCGGCGGTCGCGGCGAGCGCCGTCGCCGTGGTGGCGGCGGCGACAGGCGCCGCGAGCGTTGAGCGAGCTGCCGGAAGGCGTCCGGCTCACCGAGCTCGGCTCCGGGCTCCGGGTGGTGACCGAGGCGATGCCCTCGGTCCGCTCGGTTGCGCTCGGGCTCTGGGTGCGGACCGGCTCGCGCGACGAGACGCCGCCCCAGGCCGGGCTCTCGCACTTTCTCGAGCACCTGCTGTTCAAGGGCACCCCGCGCCGTTCGGCGATCGAGATCTCCGAGGAGCTCGACGGGATGGGGGCGTCGGCGAACGCCGCCACCGGCAAGGAGTCGACGCACCTGTTCGCCCGCTTCCTCGACGAGCACACCGACCAGGCGTTCGGGCTCCTCGCGGAGATGCTGACCCGGCCGACCCTCCCGGCGGACGAGGTCGACTCCGAGCGGGAGGTGATCCTGGAGGAGATCGCGATGTACGAGGACGAGCCGCAGGACCGCGTCCACGACGTCCTGGCCGAGGCGATCTTCGGCGACCATCCGCTCGGCCGCCGCGTGCTGGGCAGCTCGGACGTGATCGCGTCGGTGCCGGTTCCCGAGATCCGCGCCTACCACGACGATCGCTACACGCCTGCCAACGTGGTCGTCGCGGCCGCCGGCCACCTCGACCACGAGCAGGTAGTTGCCCTCACGCGCAACTACCTGCAACAGCTGCCGTCCGTCGGCAAGCCGGCGGACGGGTTCGGCGAGGGACGAGGGAACGGTGCTTCGTCACACACCCCGCGGCTTTGCTTCTATCCCAAGGAGACCGAGCAGTACCACGTCTGCTTCGGCGGGCCGGGGATACCACGCTCGGACGACCGCCGGTTCGCGCTCCTCGTCCTCGATGCCGCGTTCGGTGGCTCGTCCTCCTCGCGGCTGTTCCGCGAGATCCGCGAGAAGCGCGGGCTCGCGTACTCGGTCGGCTCCTACATCGATCAGTTCGTCGACGACGGCGCCGTCGCGATGTACGTCGGCACTCGCGCCGACAACGTCGGCGAGGCTTGCGAGATCATCGGTCGCGAGCTCGCGCGGCTTCGCGACGACGGGATCGAAGGCGAGGAGCTCGATCGCGCGAAGGAGCACGTCAAGGGCCGGATCGTGCTCGGCCTCGAGTCGACGGCGGCGCGGATGACGCGCTGCGCACGGTCGATCCTCTACGACATCCCACTGCTCTCGCTCGACGACCTCCTCGCCAGGATCGACGCCGTCACCGCTGAGGAGGTGGCGGACCTGGCGCGCACCTTCTACGACCCCGCGGCGCTCTCGGCGGCGTGCATCGGGGCGGAGGCCGATCGCTTCCACAACGCCGCCGAATCAGTCAGCCCAGGGCTTGTCGCGGCATGAGCGATAGGCAGGTGGCATGTGGCAGGTGGCCTGTCGAGGATCTCCACCTGCCACCTGCGACCTGCCGCCTGCGGTGATCCGCGTCGCCGTCTCCGGCGCCGCCGGGCGGATGGGGGCGACCGTCTGCGAGGCGGTCGCCGAGGCGCCGGACCTGGAGCTCGCCGGGCGCGTCGACCCGGCGCTTTCGGCGCCGCTCGCCGACGTCCTCGACGGGGCGGACGTCCTCGTCGACTTCACGACCCCCGACGCCGCCCCCGGCAACGCCCGCGATGCCGTTGCGGCCGGTGTCCACGCCGTGGTCGGGACGACGGGCTTCGACCTCGAGGCCCTGAGGGGCAAGGTGGAGTCCGCGCGCGCGGGCGGCGCCAACTGCCTCGTCGCGCCCAACTTCGCAATCGGCGCGGTCCTGATGATCGAGGCCGCGAAGCTCGTCGCCCCGCATATGGGGGAGTGCGAGATCGTCGAGCTCCATCACCAGAGCAAGGTCGACGCGCCGTCGGGAACGGCGAAGCGCACCGCCGAGCTCCTCCGCGGCGTCGGCGGCCGGGTCCACGAGCCGATCCACTCGGTTCGCCTGCCGGGCCTCGTCGCCCACCAAGAGGTGATCTTCGGAGGCGAGGGGCAGACGCTGACGATCCGCCACGACTCGACCGACCGCCGCTCGTTCATGCCCGGCGTCCTCCTCGCGGTTCGGAAGGTGGCCGAACTGCCAGCGGCGTTCACCGTCGGGCTGGAGGAGCTGCTTTAGGCAGGTGGCAGGTGGAGACCCTCCACATGCCACATGCCACCTGCCGGCTGATTGGCCTGCGGTAGGGTCCTCCGCCATGGACGCTGATCTCGCGCGCCTCGACGCGACCGCCCAGGCCGAGCTCGTCCGCTCGGGAGAGGCGAGTCCCGCGGAGCTCGTCGACGCCGCGATCGAGCGGATCGAGGCGCTCAACCCGGAGCTGAACGCGGTCATCCACCCGCTCTACGAGGAGGGCCGCGCGGAGGCCGCCGGCGAGCTTCCCGACGGCCCGTTCCGCGGGGTGCCGTTCCTGCTCAAGGACCTCGGCGCCGCGTTCGCCGGCCAGCCCCTTCACCTCGGGATGCGGGCGCTCAAGGAGGCGGACTTCCGGGCCCCGATCGACAGCTACCTGGCCCAGCGCTTCCGCGCCGCCGGCTTCGTCACGATCGGCAAGACGAACCTCCCCGAGCTGGGGATCCTGCCGACGACCGAGCCGGTCGCCTACGGGCCGAGCCGGAACCCGTGGGACACCGGTCGCTCGACCGGCGGATCGAGCGGTGGCTCGGCGGCCGCCGTCGCCGCCGGGATGGTCCCGGTCGCGCACGCCAACGACGGCGGCGGCTCGATCCGGATCCCGGCGTCGGAGTGCGGCCTGGTGGGGCTGAAGCCGACCCGCCAGCGGATCTCGGAGGGGCCCGTGATCGGCGACAACATGTCGGGGCTCACGGTCGAGCTGGTCGTCTCCCGCTCGGTCCGGGACACGGCGGCCATCCTCGACGCGGTCCACGGCCCCGCGCCCGGTGACCCGTACGTCGCGCCGCCGCCGGAGCGACCCTACGTCGACGAGCTCGCGGCCGACCCCGGCCGCCTCCGGATCGGCCTGATCACCGACCCGGTCGCCGACGAGACGCCCCAGCCCGCCGTGGTCGAAGCCGCCCGCGACGCCGGCGAGATGCTCGAGGGTCTCGGGCACCGGGTCGAGGAGGTCGACCTCTCGCCGTTCGCCGGCGTCGACGTCGTCCCCACCTTCATGGCCCGCTGGGCGGCGGGCCAGGCGGCGGTGCTGGGCCAGCTCGCGCTCGCCGCCGGCCGGGAGATCGGCGCCGAGGACGTCGAGCCGCTCACCTGGGCGCTGGCCGAGATGGGGCACAGGGTGAGCGCCGCGGACTACCTCGCGGCCGTCGCCCAGCACCAGGCGCTGACGCGGATCGTCGCCGGCCTCTACGAGGTCCACGACCTGCTGCTGACCCCGACCCTCGGCGAGGTGCCGCCGCCGCTCGGCAGCTTCGACGACTCGGGGCCGGACCCGCTCGACGCGATCCGCCGGGCCGGGCTCACGGCCGCGTTCACCGCGCTCTGCAACGTCACCGGACAGCCGGCGATCTCGGTGCCGCTGCACTCGAGCGAGGAGGGGTTGCCGATGGGCACCCAGCTGATCGCCGCGTACGGGCACGAGGATGTCCTGATCAGGATCGCCGCCCAGCTCGAGCGGGCACATCCCTGGGCCGAGCGCGTCCCGCCGCTTCACGCCGCGACGCCCGCCGTCTGAGCGATACTTCAGATCAAGATGACCGAGATCCACGGCGTGATCACCGCGATGGTGACCCCGTTCGACGCCGCCGGCGAGGTCGACTACGAGGGGGCCAGGCACCTCGCGCGCCACCTCGTCGAAAACGGCTCGCACGGACTCGTCGTCGCCGGGACCACCGGCGAGTCGCCGACGCTCTCCGACGACGAGAAGCTGGCGCTGCTCGAGGCGGTCCGCGACGAGATATCCGACCGGGCGACGGTGATCTGCGGCACCGGGTCCAACGACACCCGCCATACGGTCGGGCTGACCCGGGCCGCCGCCGAGCGCGGCGCCGATGCGGTGCTGGTCGTGACCCCCTACTACAACAAGCCGAATCGGGCCGGGCTTCGGGCTCATTTCGAAGCAGCGTCGGAGGCCGCCGGCGAGACGCCGGTGATCCTCTACAACATCCCGTCGCGGACGGTCGTCAACCTGCCGCCGGACTTCCTCGCCGAGCTCGCCGCGGACCTCGACAACGTGGTCGCGGTCAAGCAGGCGAACAACGACGAGCTGGCGCCGATCCCGGGACTCGGGCTGCTCGCCGGCAACGACACGGTCTTCCTCCGCTGCCTCGAGCTCGGCGGGGTCGGCGGGATCCTCGTCTCGTCGCATCTGGTGGGCGCGGAGATGCGCCAGATCTACGAGTCGCACCTGGCGGGCGACGGCGCCCATGCGGCCGAGCTCGACGCCAAGCTGCGGCCGATCTACGAGGCGACGATGGTCACCTCGAACCCGATCCCGGTAAAGGCGGCGCTCGAGATGCTTGGGGTGGTCGACGGCCATGTCCGGCTGCCGATGGTCCCCGCGAGCCAGTCCGAGCGGGCTGTGGTCCGGGCCGCGCTCGAGCGCCAGGGGTTGCTCGTGGCCGGCGGCGCGGCGTAGTGCCGTCCGGCGCCGGCGGGGGGCGCTTGCCGATGCTAATCCTGCCCCTGGGGGGCCTAGGCGAGATCGGCAAGAACATGACCGCCGTCGAGCACGAGGGGCGGATCGTGGTCGTCGACACCGGGCTGATGTTCCCGACCGCCGAGATGCTGGGGATCGACCTCGTCCTCCCCGACTTCTCCTACCTCCGCGACCGGGCCGGCGATGTCGAGGCCATCGTGCTCACCCACGGGCACGAGGACCACGTCGGCGCGCTCCCATACGTCCTCCGCGAGGTCGGGCTGCCGCCGGCGATCTACGGCGGCGCGCTGACGATCGGGCTCGTGCGCTCGAAGCTCGAGGAGCACCGGATCCGCGACGCCCCGCTGGAGGTGATCGACGCCGGCGAGCGGATCGCGCTCGGGCCGTTCGAGCTCGAGCTGATCCACCTCTCGCACTCGATCCCGGACTCGCGGGGGGTGGCGCTGCGGACCGACCTCGGCACGGTCCTCGTCACCGGCGACTACAAGTTCGACCAGACCCCGGTCGACGGGGTTCCGGCCGACGTCTCGCGGCTCGCCGAGCTCGGGCGCGAGGGCGTTCTCTGCCTGTGCGGGGACTCGACGAACGCCGACCGCCGCGGGGTGGCGCCGTCGGAGTCGACCGTCGGACCGGCGCTCCGCGAGCTTTTCGGACGCTGCGACGGGCGGATCATCGTCACCTGCTTCGCCTCCAACGTCCACCGCGTCCAGCAGGTGATCGATGCCGCCGCCGACCTCGACCGCAGGGTCGCGCTCGTCGGACGCTCGATGCGCAAGAACTTCAACATCGCGGCGAACCTGGGGATCGCCTCGGCCCCGCCGGGGCTGCTGATCCCGGCCCGCGAGATCGAGTCCTTCCCGGACGGCAAGGTGGTCGCGATCTCGACCGGCAGCCAGGGCGAGCCGCTGTCGGCGTTGCGCCGGATGGCCCACGCCGATCATCGCGACGTCGAGCTTCACTCCGGCGACACCGTGGTGTTCTCGGCGACGCCGATCCCCGGCAACGAGCGGGCGGTGAACGAGACGATCGACCGCATCTACGAGATCGGGGCCCGCGTCATCACCGCCGCCGACGCGCCGATCCACGCCTCCGGGCACGGCTGGCAGGAGGAGCTGAAGCTGATGCTGAATCTGACCCGGCCGCGCTACGTCATGCCGTTCCACGGCGACCACCGCCGGCTCCGCCTCCACGCCGACCTCGCCCGCTCAGTGGGCGTCGAGGGCGAGCGGATCTTCACCTCACACAACGGGGTGGCGCTCGAGATCGACGCCGCGGGGGCCCGGCTCGGCCGCGACCTCGGGGCGGGGATGATCTTCGTCGACGGGGTCGACATCGGCGATCCCGACGACGTCGCGCTGCGCGACCGTCGTGCGCTTTCGGCCGACGGCGTGTTCATCGTCGTCGCCACCGTCTCCTCCGACGACGGCTCGCAGGTGGCCCCGCCCGAGATCATCTTCCGCGGCGTGCCTTTCCTCGAGGAGGCGAGCGCCGACGGGCTCGTCGAGGAGCTGCGCGAGGTGGTCGGGCGCTCGCTCGCCGAGGCCGCGGCCCACGAGGAGCAGCGCGAGCCGATGATGCTCCAGGAGGATCTCCACGACGACATCGCGGCGTTCGTCTACGAGCGCCTCCGACGCCGGCCGCTGGTGCTGCCGGTTGTGGTGGAGGTTTGAGCAGGCGGCAGGCGGCAGCTAGCAGGCGGAAGAGACCTCCACCTGCCACCTGCGAAATGCGACCTGCCCGACTCGGCGACCAGTAGGCTTGTCCACCACCGCGGCGGGCGGGAGGGGACCCCATGAGACGGAAGCTGCTGACAAGCCTTGCGGTCGCTTCATGCGCGATCCTCGGCGGACTCGGCTCGGGGGCCTCGGCGGCGAGGCCCGAGCAAGTTGTGCGGCTGGCGTTGAAGGCCGCCGCCGCCCCCCGCGGCGAGCTGGTCCGCACCCGCTCGGTCTCCTTCCGAGGGTTCCGGGTCGAGCGCTATCAGCAGCGCGTCGACGGCTATCCGGTGATCGGCGGCGAGGCGACCGTGATCGGGCCCGCGGGCCGAGCGAGC
>JBKPNB010000097.1:0-3357 GCA_046732395.1 Actinomycetota bacterium
CGGCCCAGGCGTTGAGATAGGGCTGGACGCGGGCGCTGTTGAGCTGGGCGAAGTCGAGGAAGTGGACGAGGACCGGGCCGGCGGCTGTCAGGCGCTCGATCGACGGCGG
Source organism: Actinomycetota bacterium (assembly GCA_046732395.1). Lineage (GTDB taxonomy): Bacteria > Actinomycetota > Thermoleophilia > Solirubrobacterales > 70-9 > JAWVFM01. Next base: position 110 of record JBKPNB010000097.1, read on the forward strand.
CTCGGCGACCACCCAGCGCGCCGACGGCGGGAACGGCGGCGCCGCGATGTCAAGCCGTTCGGGGCGCACGGTCCGATCGTAGGATCAGCGCCGATGCGACGCTCGCCTGCGTCGCGGCGATCTATTGGTCGGCGCGTGGGGGATGCACCTGGTGCGCAACTCGCTCTCGCAGTCGAACGCGTGAATATTCGTTGGGATGGACGAGGCGACGACGATCCTTCCGCTCGCGCACCTGCTGCACCGGTACTTCATGCCGCTCTACGCGGCGCCGATCCTGATCGTGCTCTACTCGACGATCCGCGAGACGCGCCGGCAGCGCCGCGAGCCCGACGGGACCTCGAAGGCCGGCAAGGAGAGGGGGAAGCGGCGGCGATGAGCGGGGCCGGGGCGCGGCTCCCCTCCGAGCGGGCGCTGCGGGTCGCCGCGGCGGTCCTCGCCGTGCTCGGGATCGGCGTCGCCACCTACATCGCGATCGCCGACGCCTCCAGCGGCTCGCCGGTCTGCCTCGCCGGCGGCCACGGCTGCGCGACGGTCGCCCAGAGCCGCTACTCGCACCTGCTCGGCATCAACGTCGCGGTGATCGGGATCGGCGGCTACGTGGTGCTGCTCGGGAGCGCCATCGTCGCCGGCGACGCGGGCCGCTTCACGGGCTTTTTAGCCGCCGCCATAGGCTTTGGCTTCTCCGTCTACCTCACCTACCTGGAGCTGTTCGTGATCGACGCGATCTGTCAATGGTGTGTCGCCAGCGCCATGCTGATGATGCTGTCGCTCGCGGTCAACGCGACGCGGGCGTTCGGTTACGCGGGCGCCGAGCTCGCCGGCGTCGGCGACGGCGGCGCCGCGGCGGCGGGGAGGGGGGAGACCCCTGGCTAGCCGCAAGGCCCAGCGCGAGCAGGCGCGCCAGGAGCGGCTCCGGCGCGAGGCGGCAGAGGCGGCGGCGCAGCGCCGGCGGCGGATGGTCCAGCTCGGGGTCGGCGGGGCGTTGGCAGCGGCGATCGTGGTCGGGGTCCTGATCGTCGTCAGCCAGTCGGGCGGCGGATCGAGCGGCGGCAGCGCCAGCAACGTCAGCGACGTCGGGCTGATCGCCAAGCAGCTCAAGGGAATTCCCCAGCACGGCAACGTCCTCGGGGACCCCTCGGCGAAGGCGACGATCGTCGAGTTCGGCGACCCGCAGTGCCCGGTCTGCAAGGCGTTCTCCGAGCAGGTCTCCTCCGAGCTGATCGCCGGCCCGGTCCGCAGTGGCGCCGCCGACTACACCTTCCAGCCGTGGCTGATCATCGGCCCGCAGTCGAAGCCGGCGGCGGAGGCGGCGCTGGCGGCCGGCGAGCAGGGCAGGTTCTGGAACTACATCGAGCTCTTCTATCGAAACCAGGGCGAGGAGAACTCGGGCTACGTCACCGACGACTTCATGACCGCGATTGCAAAGGGAGCGGGGGTGCCGGACATCGCCAAGTGGGACGCCGACCGGCAGAGCTCGAAGTGGGACTCCGAGCTACGGTCGACCAACCAGCGCGCGGGCCAGCTCGGGTTCACCGGGACGCCGTCGGTCTACGTCCAGGGACCGCACGGGCGGAAGCTGTTCACCAACGTGCCGACGGCGGCCGAGGTGAACGCCGCGATCAAGTCCGTCAGCTAGCAGGCAAAGGGCTAGCTAGCCGAGGATCTCGCTGAGTCGGCGCTCGAGCGAGGCGCCGAGCGCCTCGCGGGTGGCGCCCTCCGGCGTCCGCTCGACGAGCGCGGCGAGGAAGCCGTCGATGATCAGGCGCTTGGCGGTCGCCTCGTCGAGCCCGTGCGCACGCAGGTAGTGGACCTGCTCGGCGTCGATCTGGGCGATCGCCGCGGCGTGCGTGCAGCGGACGTCGTCGGCCTCGATCTCGAGGCCGGGGATCGCGTCGGCGTGGGCCCGGGCGGACAGCAGCAGGTTGCGGCTCTCCTGGAAGGCGTCGGTCTGCTGGGCGCCGGGGTCGACCCGGATCATCCCCCGCCAGACCGCGGTCGAGCGACCCGCGAGTACGCCGCGGAAGGCGAGGTCGGAGGTGGTGTGCTCGCCCGCGTGCTCCTGGGTGGTGTCGAAGTCGAGGTGCTGGCGCCCCGCGCCGGCGTAGGCGCCCGTGACCCGGGCCGACGAGCCGGGACCGGCGAGCTTCGTCTCCATCCGCACCTTGCCGCGGGCGGACCCGAACCCGAGCGCCACCCACTCGAACGAGGCGTCGCGGGCGAGCTCGGCGCGCTGGCTCGCGAACACCCAGCTTCGCTCCGAGAGCTCCTGCTCGCAGATGTAGCGGAGCGTCGCGCCCGGGCCGACGACGATCTCGGCGACCCCGTTGAAGAGGCCCTCGTCCTCGCCCTCGCCGGCGTAGCGCTCCCAGACCTCGGCCTCGGCGCCCTCCTCGAGGACGATCAACGTCCGCCAGGCGAGCGCGCCGCCGCCGTGGGAGACCTCGATCTGCGCCGGCCGCGCGAGTCGCTGGCCGCGGGGGACATAGACCAGCAGGCCGTCGCTCCAGCCGGCCTCGTTGCGGGCGACGAACGGGTCGTCGGTGGAGACGATCGACCCGAAGCTGCCCTCGACCAGATCGCCGAGCCGACCGGCGGCGTCGGCGAGCGAGGTCACCACCGGCAGCCCTGGGTCGCGGTCGCCGTTGAGCCCGGCGACGCTGGCGCGGCCGGGCTCGAACGAGTCGAGCTCGAGGCCCGAGAGGTCGGTGAACTCCCAGCCCCTGTCCTTCTCGTTGGGGAGCCAGAGCTCGCGCGCCAAAGAGGCGCCCTCGCGGCGCCTCTCGGTGAGCCAGCCCGGTTCGGCGGAGCCGTTAACCAATCGAGCCTTCCATCTGGAGCTCGATCAGGCGGTTCATCTCGACCGCGTACTCCATCGGCAGCTCCTTGGTGATCGGCTCGATGAAGCCGTTGACGATCATCTTCGACGCCTCTTCCTCGTCGATCCCGTGCGCCTGGAGGTAGAAGAGCTGCTCCTCGCCGACCTTCGAGACCGAGGCCTCGTGGCCGACCTGGGCGTCGTTCTCGTCGATCCGGATCGTCGGATAGGTGTCCGAGCGCGACCGCTCGTCGAGCAGCAACGCGTCGCAGACCACCTTCGAGCGCGCCTCGGTGGCGCCCTTCCCGACCTCGAGCAGCCCGCGGTAGGAGGCGCGCCCGCCGTCCTTCGAGATCGACTTCGAGAACACCGACGAGGTCGTCTTCGGCGCCCCGTGGATCACCTTGCCGCCGGCGTCGAGGTGCTGGCCGGC
>JBKPNB010000098.1:0-7394 GCA_046732395.1 Actinomycetota bacterium
GGTCCATCTCGTCGAGGCCCGGGTCGGCGACCGCGCGGCGGTGATCCGGGCCGTCACCCGCTCCCACGAGCGCTGGGGGATCGGCGGCGGCGTCGTCTCGACAGCGGCGCCGGCCGCGGCCGCGGTCCGCCTGATCGCCCGCGGGGAGCTCGCCGCCCGCGGCGCGCTGCCGCCCGAGCTGTGCCTGGAGCCGGAGCCGATGTTCGCCGAGCTCGAGATGCGGGGATGCAGGTTCGAGACCGAGATGCTGGAGGTTCAGCCGCGATGAAGGTAGGGGTCCCAAGCGAAGTCAAGGCCGACGAGTACCGGGTCGCCCTCACCACTATCGGCGCCCGGGAGCTCGCCGAGCACGGGCACGAGGTCCTGATCCAGGCCGGCGCCGGCGAGGGGAGCGCGATCGCCGACTCCGCCTACGAGGCGCAGGGGGCGCGGATCGTCCCCGCCGTCGAGGACGTCTGGGCCGACTCCGACCTGGTCCTGAAGGTGAAGGAGCCGCAGCCCGAGGAGCTCCCGCTGATCCACTCCGACCTCACCCTGTTCACCTACCTCCACCTGGCGCCGGCGCCGGAGCTGACCCGGGCGCTCTGCGACTCGGGCGCCACCTGCGTCGCCTACGAGACCGTCGAGGACTCGCGCGGCCGGCTGCCGCTGCTGGCGCCGATGAGCGAGATCGCCGGCAAGATCGCGACCCAGGCCGGGGCGTTCATGCTCGAGAAGCCGCTCGGCGGCCGCGGGGTCCTCCTCGGCGGCGTCCCCGGGGTCGCGCCGGCGAATGTCATGATCGTCGGCGGCGGCGCGGTGGGAATGAACGCCGCGTTCATAGCAATCGGGATGGAGGCTGACGTCTTCGTCTACGACACCAGCATCGACCGCCTGCGCGAGCTCGACATCGCCTTCGGGGGCCGTGCCTCGACCGTGTTCTCGTCGGTGCTGTCGATCGAGGAGCGCCTCCCGGACGTCGACCTGGTGATCGGGGCGGTGCTCCTGCACGGCGCCCGCGCCCCGCGCGTGATCCGCCGCCGCCAGCTCGCCCTGATGAAGCCCCATGCGGTGCTCGTCGACGTCGCGATCGACCAGGGCGGCTGCTTCGAGACCTCACGGCCCACCACCCACTCCGACCCCACCTACGAGGTCGACGGGATCATCCACTACTGCGTCACGAACATGCCCGGCGCGGTCCCGATCTCCTCGACCTACGCGTTGACCAACGCGACCCTGCCCTACGTCCTCGCCCTCGCAGACCACGGCGTCGCCGAGGCCTCGGTAATGGATCCGGGGTTGAAGCTGGGGGTCAACGTCGCCGCTGGCAAGGTCACTCATAGGGCGGTCGCAGAGGGGGTAGGGATGGACTACGTCCCCCCGGAAGAGGTGCTGGGGCTCGAGGGCGTCGCCACGACGAGGTAGAGATGGCAATCCGAACGTGGAAAACGGAAATTCGAGCCAGGCCACCCGAACAGCTGGAGACGAGAGGAGTGGATCAAGTTGAGCATGTACGCAGTCGTTAACCCGGCCACCGGCGAGAAGCTCGAGGACTACCCCGAGATCTCCGACCCCGACCTCGACGCCGCCATCGGCAGGGCCTGGGAGGCCCGTGAGGCGCTCGCCTCGATGTCGGTTGCCGAGCGGGCCGAGAAGATCAAGCGGGTCGGTGAGCTCCACGTCGAGCGCCGCGATGACCTCGCCGCGATTGCCGTCAAGGAGATGGGCAAGCCGATGGAGCAGGCGCTCGGCGAAGTCGATTTCTGCGGCGACATCTACGGCTATTACGCCGAGCGCGCGGAGGACTTCCTCAAGGACGAGCCGATCGAGCTGATCGGGGGAGAGGGCTCGGCCGTGATCCGCCGCTCGCCGATGGGGCCGCTGCTCGGGATCATGCCCTGGAACTTCCCCTACTACCAGGTGGCCCGCTTCGCGGGCCCCAACCTCGTCGCCGGCAACCCGATCCTGCTGAAGCCGGCACCGCAGTGCCCGAAGTCCGCCGAGGCAATGGAGGCGATCTACGAGGAGGTCGGGTTCGGCGAGGGGGCGTACCAGACGATCCTCGCGACCAACGAGCAGATCGCCGAGACCGTGCTCCCTGACCCCCGCGTGCGTGGGGTCTCGGTCACCGGCTCGGAGCGCGCCGGCTCCGCCGTCGCCGAGGTCGCCGGGCGCAACCTGAAGAAGGTCGTGCTCGAGATGGGCGGCTCGGACCCGTTCATCCTGCTCGCGACCGAGAACCTCGACGAGGTCGTCGAGTCGGCGGTCGAGGCGCGCCTCGACAACACCGGCCAGTCCTGCAACGCGGCGAAGCGGTTCATCGTGGTCGACGAGCTGTACGACGACTTCCTCGCGAAATTCACGGAGAAGATGAAGGAGGTGGAACCCGGGGACCCGACCGACGATGCCGCGATCGGGCCGCTCTCCTCGTCCACCGCCGCGGAACGCCTTCAGGACCAGCTCGACCGGGCGAAGGCCCAGGGCGCCCAGGTGGTCCTCGAGGGCGAGCGCCAGGACAACTTCTTCCGCCCGACGGTACTCACCGGGATCGGCCCCGACAACGACGCCTACCGAGAGGAGTTCTTCGGCCCGGTCGCGAGCGTCTACCGGGTTGCCTCGGAGGAGGAGGCGATCAAGGTCGCCAACGACACTCCGTTCGGCCTCGGCTCCTACGTCTTCACGACCGACCCCGAGCAGGCCGATCGCGTGGCCAACGGCCTCGAGACCGGCATGGTCTTCGTGAACGGCGTCCTCCTCGATGGCGCCGAGCTGCCGTTCGGAGGCGTCAAGCGCTCCGGCTTCGGTCGTGAGCTGGGCCCCTACGGGATGGACGAGTTCGTCAACAAGAAGCTGATCCGCGTCGCGAAGTAGAGCCCCAGTGAGCCTCGCCTAGGCGCGGCCCGATACGGTCGGCGCTGGAGGGCATCGAGGTTTGGAAGGAGCGGAGCTGCCAATCGCCCTGAGCCTGCCGCCCCTGCCGGAGAGCGTCAGCGAGGCGCGCCAGACGGTGGCGCGCCTCGCCGCCGCGGTTGGAGCCGACCGCGACGCGGTCGAGCTCGCGGTGGCGGAGGCGGTCGGCAACGCCGTGCTCCACGCCTACCCGGAGGGCAGGCGCGGGACGGTGATTGTCGCCGCCCGCCACGAGGACGGCGCCCTCGTCGTCGTCGTCGCCGACGACGGAGTCGGAATGCGGCCGAACCCCGCCTCGCGGGGGCTGGGGTTCGGCCTGCCCCTGATCGCCCAGCTGTCGGCCGGGCTCGAGATCGGGGATCGCGCCGGCGGCGGCGCCGAGCTGCGGATGCGGTTCCCGGTCCCGGCCCGAAACGCGAGCGAGGCCGGAGGATGAACGCGGGGTGGACGGTCTACCAGGGCCTCGCCGAGGCGATCGTCGAATCGTCCGACGACGCGATCCTCAGCAAGGACCGCGACGCGCGGATCACGAGCTGGAACCCGGCCGCCGAGCGTCTCTATGGCTACACCGCCGAGGAGGTGCTCGGGAAGCCCGTCTCGATCATCGTCCCGCCGGGCCGGGCGGGTGAGGAGATGCGGATCCTCGAGCGGATCCTGGCCGGCGAGCGGATCGAGCGCTACGAGACCGAGCGAGTCACCGCCGACGGGCGGATCGTCGACGTCTCGCTCACGGTCTCGCCGATTCGAGAGCCCGATGGCGAGATCGGCGGCGCGTCGGTCATCGCGCAGGAGATCACCGACCGGGGCGCGGCCCGCGACCGTGCGGAGCGACTGCAGCAGGCCACGGTCGAGCTCGCGCGCGCCATCGATCCTGAGCGCGCCGTCGAGGTGCTGTTGGAGAACGCGCTGCCGGCGCTGGGGGCGGACGCGGCCGCGGTCGGGCTCCTCGACCCCGACGGGACCGAGGTCGAGCTCGCCGGCAGCGTTGGATATTCGCCCGCGGTCGCGCGGTTCCGGCGGATGGCGCTGGACGCCGATCTACCGATGACCGAGTCGATCCGGACGGGGGAGGCTCTGTGGCTCGCCGGCGGCGACCTGTTGCGGGAGCGCTATCCGGCGCTGATCGGGAGCCCCGACCGATGGGCGTCGCTGGCGATCGTCCCGCTCGTCGCCGGCGATCAGCGCCTCGGAGCGGTCGCGCTCAGCTTCCGAAGGACGCACCGGTTCGCTCGCGACGAGCGCGCGTTCATGCTCGCCACCGCCGCGCAGCTCGCCCACGCGCTCGAGCGCGCCCGCCTGTTCGAGGCCGAGCGGCGCCGGCGCGAGCAGCTCGACTTCGTGGTCGAGGCCAGCGAAGTCCTCGCCTCGTCCCTCGATGTCGACGAGACGCTCGAGCGGCTCGCGTTCCTGGCGGTGCCGCGGGTCGGGGACTGGTGCGGCATCGATCTGGCCACCGATGACGGCGGCCTTCGCAGCGTCGCGGTCGCGCACGCCGACCGCGAACGGCTCGCGCTCGCCGATCGGCTCCGCGCCAAGTACCCACCCGATCCCAACGAGGACCGCGGCGCGCCGAACGTGATCCGCACCGGCCGTCCCGAGCTCTATCCGACGATCCCCGACGATCTCCTGGTCGAGGTGGCCGTGGACGAGGAGCACCTGCGTCTGATTCGCGAGCTCGGGATGGCATCGGTGATGGTCGTACCGCTCACCGCCCGCGGTCGGACGCTGGGGGCGATGACGCTGGTCGCCGCCGAATCGGGCCACCGCTACACCGAGGATGACCTCGAGGCCGCGCAGGAGCTCGCGCGGCACGCGGCCCTCGCCGTCGACAACGCGACCCTCTACCGCCGCGAGCACGAGGCGGCGGTGACCCTCCAGCGCGCGCTCTTGCCGGCAAGCCTGCCGTCGCCGCGGGGGGCGGAGGTCGCGGCGAGCTATCTGCCGGCGGGCCCCGGGCTCGAGGTCGGAGGGGACTGGTACGACCTCGTCGAGACCGAAGCCGGCCGTGTGGCGGCGGTCGTCGGCGACGTAGCCGGACGGGGGCTGGCGGCGGCGACGATCATGGGCCGTCTGCGGACGGCGTTCCGCGCCTACATGCTGGAGGGCGCGCCGCCGGCGGCCGCGGTCGAGCGGCTCGACGCGCTGATGGGCGACTTCGAGGAGCCATCGATGGTCACCCTCGTCCACCTCTCGCTCGATCCGGTCACCCGCCGGGTCGAGTACGTGCGCGCCGGGCATCCCCCGCCGCTCGTCCACGACCCGAGCGGCGCCGTCCGCGAGCTCGACGGCAGCAGCTCGCCGCCGCTCGGCGTGCTTCGCGATCCGGTCTTCCGGTCGAGCTCGGCCGAGCTCGAGCCCGGAAGCGTGGTGCTGCTCTACACCGACGGCCTGATCGAGCGGCCGGACGAGGGCATCGGCTCCGGCCTCGCCCGCCTGCGGCGCGCGTTTGCGGCCGCGCCCGACAGCGCCGAGGGCTGCGTGCAGGGAGTCGTCGAGCGGCTCGGCGCCGAGGCCCTCCCCGACGACGTGGCGGTCGTCGCGCTCCGCTTCACCGGGGTCTGACCGCCGCCCGTCGGGAGGCGATCTGTGGATAGGATCGCGGCGGCGGAGTTGGAGCTGAGGGAGTCCACAAACGGGGCGACGAGGGTCGTCAGCGTCGCCGGCGAGCTCGACCTCGCCTCGTCGCCGCGCCTGAGCGCCCTACTCGATCGGCTTGCCTCAGAGCGCGCGGCGCTGGTGCTGGACCTCACCGACTGCACGTTCATCGACTCCACCGGGCTGGCGGCGATCCTCCACGGGGCGAGGCCGATGGTCTCGTTCTCGGTGGTCTGTGGCGACGGTGTCCCCGGTGAGCTACTGCGGATGACGGCGGTCGACCAGACGATCCCGGTGTTCGAGGCCCTCGACGAGGCCCTGAACGGAACGTCTTAGGCGCGGTCGCCGCCTAGGGCGCCGCGCCGGCCTCGGCGACGGCGCCGCCGCGGACGGCGGCCACGCCCTCCTCGTCGCGCGTCAGGCGGTGGGCGAGGTAGACGGGGATGATCGAGGCCAGCACCACCAGCACCGCGACGACGTTGACGATCGGAAGCTGGTTCGGCCGGAAGAGGTTGTTGAAGATCCAGATCGGCAGCGTCTCCTGCCCGGGGCCGATCGTGAACAGGGTGACGATGATCTCGTCGAAGGAGAGCGCGAACGCGAGCAGCGCGCCGGCCACGAGCGCGGTCCGCATGCTCGGCAGCGTGACGTAGCGGAAGGTCTGCCAGGGGTCTGCGCCGAGGTCGGCGGAGGCCTCCTCGAACGACGCCGAGCTTCGTCGCAGGCGGGCGACGACGTTGTTGTAGACGACGACGATGCAGAAGGTCGCGTGGCCGACGATCACCGTGAACAGGCTGAGGCTGATCCCCAGCACCTGGGTGAAGGTGTCGCTGAGGGCGACGCCGGTGACGATCCCCGGCAGCGCGATCGGGAGAATGACGAGGAACGAGATCGTCTCCCGTCCGAAGAAGCGGTGGCGGGAGACCGCGAGCGAGGCGAGCGTGCCGAGCACGATCGCGATCGCGGTCGCGGCGACGCCGGCCTTGAGCGAGGTGACGAGCGCGTTGCGGGGGCCGCTGTCCTGGAACGCCTGGCTGAACCAGTGGGTGGTGAGGCCGGGCGGCGGCCATTCGAGGATGTTCGAGGAGTTGAACGCGTAGATCGCGATCACGACGAGCGGCAGGTAGATGAACGCGAGCGTGACGCCGACGCCGACCCGCAGCAGCACCTTCGATCGTCGTGAAAGCCTCATCTCAGAGATGCTCGAACGCCCCGAGCCGGCGGGCGACCAGCAGGTAGACGACCATGATCAGGATCGGGACGGTCGCGAACGCCGAGGCCAGCGGCAGGTTGTTGGTGATGTTGTTGAAGACGACGTTGCCGATGAACTGGTTGTTCGAGACCAGCGTCGGCGTGATGTAGTCGCCGATCGTCAGCGAGAAGGTGAAGATCGAGCCGGCGACGACGGCCGGGAAGGCGAGGGGGAGGATCACCCGCCGGAAGGTGGTGAACGGACGCCCGCCGAGGTCCTCCGAGGCCGACAGCAGCGAGTCCGGGATCCGCTCGAGCCCGGCGAAGATCGGGATGATCATGTACGGCAGCCACAGGTAGCTCATCACCAGCCAGACGGCGACGTTCCCGTAGCCGGGGCCGTGGATGCCGAGCGGCTCGAGCGCCCAGTTGAGGACGCCGTCGGTGGAGAGGATCGTCCGCCACGCGTACACCTTCACCAGGTAGGACGCCCACAGCGGCATGAGCACGGCCACGGCCAGGGCCGCCCGCGTGCGCGGCGAGGCGACCTTGGCCATATAGAAGGCGATCGGGAAGGCCAGGACGATGTCGGTGATCGTGACCAGCGCCGCGATCGCGATCGTGCGAAACGCGATCGTGCGGTAAACCGGCTCTTCGACGAGCGTCTTGAAGTTGTCGAGGCTGAAGTTCTGGCTCACCTCGCCGCTCAGGGCGTCGAC